>JBEBXQ010000033.1:0-35247 GCA_040391535.1 Telluribacter sp.
CATTTTCGAAAGAAAATATTGTCATTCTTATTCCGGTGGCTCTTGCCTATGCATACTCAAGAAACAACAGACAATGGGTAATGACAGGACTAGCATCTCTAATCATCATCCTGATAATTAATTTTACTATGAAAAAATACTTATTTCAGGATGATCCCACCATAGAGGCTATTTACTGGAAACCGAATTTGAGCCGTTTCATTTGGAATATACAACGTCCTCATTTTCTAATATCAACTTTCTTGTCTTCAGGCATCCCTATCCTATCCGGTATCTACTTTTTCTTCAGATACAACAAGCAGATCAGTATAAACTGGAAAGAAGAGTTACCCCTTTGGGCCGGCCTTCTCAGCATAGCCGGCATTACGCTTTACATGATCTCGGCCGCATTTCCTGACGGTAGGAATGTATGGGTAGCTTATTGTTTCCCTGTTCTGCTCTCCTTGAAATGGTGGGAGAGATTTGGAAGTAAATCAGCAAACGCTAGCTCTCCCGGGGATTCTTCCGGACAAAATATCCAAACAAAGCTGCCGTAAAAAACATGATGATACTGTAGATAGCAGGCGGAACGGACATCGTTGAATTCTGCAATACGGTAAGTGCCAGAAAAATAGCCAGCGTACCATTGTGAATCCCTATTTCCATCCCAATGGCAATAGCCTGTTTTCTGCCAATATTAAAGATCCTCGGAATAAAGTATCCTCCGGCCAGACTAAGTACATTAAATAGTAAAGCAGCTGTTCCGACCTGGGCGAAATACGTTGCAAGGACTTCCTTATCTTTCACAATCGCTGCTATGACAACCAGAATCAGGAGCACGGCAGATGCTGACTTTACAGGCTTTTCCAAACGCCCGGATAAAGCAGTATTAAATCTTTTGACAAGCATCCCGACGGACACCGGAACCAACACAAGAGCAAAAACCGTAATGATCTTGCTGAATGGTACCGGAATTACCTGACTTTCTCCCAGAAAATAATTCAGCGAAAGTCCGACGATCAGCGGCAGTGTAAGAAGGGTAAGCACACTGTTTAATGCAGTAAGGGTAATATTCAAAGCCACATCGCCATTGAACAGATGACTGAATAAGTTGGCTGTTGGACCACCCGGTGACGCGGCCAGTAACATCAGCCCAATGGCAAGCTCAGCAGGGAGATCCAGAGAGACGGCTATCAGCCATGCAACAGCCGGTAAAATAAACATCTGGCAGACCAGGCCAATAAAAACAGCTTTGGGATATTTTACAACTCTTACAAAATCAGCGATAGTAAGAGA
Source organism: Telluribacter sp. (assembly GCA_040391535.1). Taxonomy (GTDB): domain Bacteria; phylum Bacteroidota; class Bacteroidia; order Cytophagales; family Spirosomataceae; genus JBEBXQ01. Next base: position 1,276 of record JBEBXQ010000033.1, read on the forward strand.
AAGCCCCAACCCCAGCATGATAACACCCAAAGCCAGCGGCAAAAGCACAGTGGAGATAATACTTTCCTGCATAAGTAACAATCAGAAGGGTTTAATAAAACGAACCTTTGTTCCTGTTACTTAAGAAGAGAAAACACATATAAATATACCTTCCTGAATGATCTTATTTTTCAATGAAATATTCCTAAAACAAACTCCATGAAGAAATCTGCGAAATAAAATTCGGAACAGCCGACGGATAGACAATAGCCATAAACACCACTCCGAACAATGCACCAAACATGTGTGCATCGTGATTAATATACCCGCGTCCTCTTCTTGACTCATAGTAAGAATACGCCAGAAACAGAAAACCAAAAATAAAGCCTGGCATACAGATTGCGAAATACAGGCATACTCTCATCAGTGGCGCAATCAGAATCGCTGAAAACAAAATAGCAGAAACGCCTCCTGATGCCCCTAAAGAATTATAATTTGAATTTTTACGGTGCTTGAAATAAGAGGGCAGATCTGATACAACGATTCCAACTATATATAAAGTCAGATAGAGTAAAGCTCCGTTACTTCCGAATAACATCATAAAGATCTGCTCAATACTTTCCCCCACAAACCAGAGTGTCAGCATATTAAAAAACAGATGCATAAAATCTGCATGTACAAAGCCTGAAGTTACAAACCGGTAATATTCTCTTTTGGAATCTACTTTAACCGGATTCAGCAGTAATTTATCTAATAAAGAGGGGTTATTCCATGAATACCAGCTGATGGCTACAGTAATGATAATAATGATCAGGGTGATTGACATTTTTTCCTATGCTTTTAAATGGGGCGTAAATTACTTCCGGCGCGCTGCCAGCTGCTGTATAAAATCGGTTAACGGAGCTTTTTTATCAGCTGGCACCTGAATGGCATCAAGCTTTTCGAAACCTTTACTGAAATAATACTCAATCACATTTTCTGTCCTTTCCCTCACATGAAGCCGATCATAAACCTCGGTTATTTCCTTAATTTTCCTCGCTTTGTCAAAATGAACAGCAGAAAGCCATCTTCTCAGAACCGCATCCTCCTCTTCGGTTGCATTTTCGATGGCATCAATGAGCAGAAAAGTCTTTTTATTGGCGACAATATCCCCCCCGATCTGTTTGCCGAAGACAGCCGTGTCGCCATACACATCAAGCAAATCATCCATCAGCTGAAAACCAAGGCCGATATTCACACCCGCTTCATAAAGTTGCCGTGTTACGGATTCATCTGCTCCGGCAATCATCCCCCCAAGTTCCATAGCCAATCCAACCAGAACAGAAGTTTTCAGCCGGATCATTTCTATATATTCCTCTTTAGAGACTACCGCCCGGCATTCATAATTCATATCCAGTTGCTGCCCTTCGCATACTTCTGCAGCGGTAGCACTGAATCTTTTCAGTAGCTTTTTCAGGTTATCCGTTTCGGTGTCTGCGAGAATTTCATAAGCCTTCACCAGCATCACATCACCGGAAAGAATGGCAATATTGGGATTCCATTTCTTATGCACCGAGGGTTGCCCTCTTCTGATAGGCGCATCATCCATGAAATCATCGTGCATAAGGGTAAAGTTATGAAAAACCTCCACTGCCAGCGCCGGTATCACCGCAGGCCGCCAGTTATCGGTAAACATAGAAGCACTCAGTAATGTCATCACAGGCCGGAACCGTTTTCCTCCAAGGGAAAGGATATACCGGATAGGGTCATATAATTCAGTAGGGTAATGACCAAACGGCTGCTGGTCGATTTCGTCCTGTATTGCTTTGTGAAATAGGGATATCTCTGTCATAAACCGGAACAATGTAGTTACAAAGTACCGTAATCCCGGTAAAAACTCAAAATTTATCCTGATTTAAAGACTGTCCACTACCCTTCCGTCCCTCATAATCAGTCGCCTGTCAGCCATTCCGGCAAGTTGTTCATTATGTGTGACAATGATAAAGGTATAACCAAGTTCTTCTCTGAGCCTGAGAAATAAATGATGCAGTTCGTCAGCAGTTGCAGAATCCAGGTTTCCGCTAGGTTCATCGGCCAGGATAATATCCGGCTCATTCAGCAATGCACGTGCAACAGCTACCCGTTGCTGCTCGCCGCCCGATAACTGTGATGGCAAGTGCTCCATCCGGTCCTTTAAACCAAGTAAATCAAGTAATTCTATTCCCCTTTTTTTCAGATCAGACTCGCTATTCCTGTTACTGATGAATCCTGGCATACATACGTTTTCAAGTGCGGTAAACTCTGCCAGCAGATTGTGAAACTGAAAGACAAAGCCTATATGTTCATTTCTGAAAAAAGCAAGCTCTTTCTCTGTCATGGAAGTAATATCCTTACCATTCATGGAGACCTTACCGGCATCCGGCTTATCCAAAGTCCCGATGATATGAAGAAACGTACTTTTTCCGGCACCGGAAGCACCGACAATGGCCACAATCTCTCCTTTATTGATTTCAAAATCAATTCCTTTCAATACCTGTAACGTACCGTAATTCCGCCTGATATTCTCTGCCCTTAGTAATGCCATAAGATTTTACCTCAATTAAAAACGCTGTAAACTTACCCCACTTCAGATTATTTTCTTAATTTGCCGTGAAAATACCAAGTTATCTTTAATACTCATGAATATTCACGAATACCAAGCGAAAAGCGTTCTAAAAAAATACGGTGTAAGGATACAGGAAGGAATTGTAGCTGATACTCCTGACAAGGCCGTTGAAGTATCCCGCGAGCTTAGCAATCAAACCGGAACCAAGTGGTTTGTTGTGAAATCCCAGATCCATGCAGGCGGAAGAGGAAAAGGAAAGATCGTGGGTAGCGAGCAAAGAGGTGTTGCATTGGCAAAATCAGTTGAAGATGTCAGAACAATCTCCAAAAATATTTTGGGAAAAGTACTGGTTACGCATCAGACAGGACCGGAAGGCAAGCAGGTTAATAAGGTATTGATTGCGGAGGATGTTTACTATCCCGGACCTAACGAACCGAAAGAATATTATCTGTCAATTCTTTTAGACAGGGCTAATAACTGCAACGTTATCATGGCCAGCACCGAAGGTGGAATGGATATTGAAGAAGTTGCAGAACATTCTCCTGAAAAAATCATCAAGGAGTGGATCAATCCAACTGTTGGTTTACAGCCGTTTCAGGCACGCAAGGTAGCCTTTGCGTTGGGACTTGAAGGAGAGGCTTTTAAAGAAATGGTGAAATTTATCTCTGCTTTATACAGAGCATATGCAGACAGCGATTCATCGATGTTTGAAATAAATCCGGTGCTGAAAACTTCAGATAATAAAATTCTGGCAGTTGATGCTAAGGTAAACCTTGACGATAACGCCCTGTTCCGTCATGCTGATCTTGCTGAAATGCGTGATATCAATGAAGAAGATCCTCTGGAAGTAGAAGCCGGTGCCAATAACCTTAACTATGTAAAACTTGACGGTAACGTGGGTTGTATGGTAAACGGAGCCGGACTGGCTATGGCAACTATGGATATTATCAAATTGTCTGGTGGTGAGCCCGCAAACTTCCTGGATGTCGGAGGTGGAGCTAACGCAACTACGGTAGAGGCTGGTTTCCGGATTATCCTGAAAGACCCGAATGTAAAAGCCATTCTGATTAATATTTTCGGTGGTATTGTTCGTTGCGACAGGGTTGCAACCGGTGTGGTGGAAGCTTATAAGGCTATCGGAGAAATTCCGGTTCCGATCATCGTTCGTCTGCAAGGTACCAATGCCGAAGAAGGCGCCAGAATTATTGACGAGTCAGGACTTAAAGTTTACTCAGCGATCGAATTCAAAGAGGCTGCTGAAAAAGTTACACAGGTATTGAAAGAACTGGGTATCTGATTCAGCAACACCATATATAATCATCAAAAAAAGGCCTGAACGGGCCTTTTTTTGATGATTATAAGCGAAAACTGTTTTACCCTATCTGGTTTTTCTCATCTGCTGCCGGAAAAGTCAGGGTAAAGACAGTCCCCTTGCCTGCTTCTGATTCCAGATCAATTCTGCCATGATGAGATTGTACAATATTCAAAGTACTGGCCAGACCTATTCCCATCCCGCTTTTCTTTCCTGTAAAATAAGGTTCAAAAATATGCTGCATTTTTTCTTCACTGATACCTGATCCATTATCAATAATTCTCACCTGTATACCAGAAGTCGTAGATTTTGTCCGGATGGTAAGAATTCCTTTTTTTTCTTCCATAGCCTCAATCGCATTCAGAAACAGATTCAAAAAAGCAATTTCCAGAATGGCAGAATCCTGGCCGATGATCAGATCACTTGCATCATACTCCTTCACTACTGAGACATTTTTCAGAACAAGCCTGTCTTCTGCCGTTGCAATAGCTTTTTCCAGGGTAACGTGCAACGAACCAGGTGTAAGGGCTATGTCAGAAGGCCGGGACGATTGCAGCAATTGAGTGATCAGGTCGTTAATACGGGTACAATTTCTTTTAATAATATCCGTATAGAATTTCTGATCTTCCTCAGCAAGTTCTATTTCAAGCTGTTCGGCAGAAAGGCTTACGTTGGTTAAAGGATTCCGAACTTCATGAGCCAGCATTCTGACCAACCGACCGGTTACTGCAAGCTTCTCAGAAAAAAGTTTTTCTCTTTCCGTCTGCCTCCGCAGCGTGACATCATGCAGACGGCAATGTAAATCCATCTTGCCATCCGGATAACTTTCCTTTCTTGCAGAAAACAATGCCACTCTTCTTTCTCCCTGACAGGTATAGAACCGGACTTCAATTTCTCTGATCGGCACACTGTGACTGAGTAATGCCTGCCATTGCTCACGAATATCGTCTTCTAAGATATTCAGTACATTTAATGTAAAGATTTGCTCCTTTGTATACCCTGAAATCCTTTCAAAGGAATGATTGGCATTAATTATCTGTCCTTCCTGAGATGTGATAAACAATAAGTCCTTCGACTCTTCAAAAATGCGTTTATACCGGCGTTCACTTTGCTTGAGTGCATAATTTACATGCTCACGCTCTAAAGCATATCGGATACTTCTGGACAAATTGTCCAAAGCAATCTCTCCTTTTACGATATAGTCGGCGGCACCGTGCCTGAGTGCGTCAATAGCTATTTTTTCATCTCCTTTACCTGTCATCAGGATAAAAGGGCCATAACAGTTAAGCTCTTTCGCCTTATTCAGTAACTCAAGGCCTGTATGCTGACCAAGCAGATAATCAAAAAAATAAAGATCATAGCTTGTATTTCTCAACTGTTCCAAAGCTTGTTCATACGTAGGGCACCAATCTGTAACAATTTTCCATGCCGTTATGTCATTCAATAAATCGGTCGCTAACAGATAATCATCTTCATCATCATCAACGATCAGAATTTTCAGCTCTTTCCTCTCCATCAGTTTATTGCTGTTCAGTAGGTAATATAATCGTGAATACGGCACCTGAATCCAACCTGCCCCGGGCAATAATAGCACCCTGGTGATTTTCAATAATACGCTTACAGATGGCCAGCCCCAACCCCGTTCCTTCGTATTCAGAACGCCCCCTTAATCTGTTAAAAAGCGTAAAAACGGCCTCACTTTGATGTTCTTCAAATCCGATACCATTATCCGCAATATTTATACCCTTATACGTTTTATCAGGATCCAACCCTGATTTTAAAAGCATTTCCGTCTCAGGTTCAAACACAGAAATACCTACTTGCGGCCGGGTATCGGTTGCTGTGAATTTCAGCGAATTTGACAAAAGGTTCTGAAAAAGCGTTGTCAGCTGAATTTCGACACCCTCAATAACCGGCAGGTAATCCGACTTTATTTCTGCATTTTTCTGGGCTATCGGTATCTGAAGATTACTCAGTACCATCCTGAATACCTGATTCAGATCTACTGACTGAAAGTCATCATGACTACGGGTTACCCTTGAATATTCCAGTAAATGATCAATCAACACCTGCATACGTCGTGCCGAACTGATCATTCGGTTGAGATAAAGCATTTGTTCATCCTTCAGAATTTCTCTGGTTTTCTGTTCCAGCCGTTCTCCGAATGAAACAATTTTCCGTAAAGGTTCGTGCAGATCGTGCGAAGCAACGTAAGCAAAATGTTCCAGGTCCTGATTAGAAAGCAGCAGGTTGCTGATTTTGCTGTCAAGTTGAATTATCTGATTTTTTTGTCCGGTGATATCCGTAACTGTAATCACGCATTGTTGATCAGTGATCCCCGAAAGATGAAGCAACACCCATTTGTCAGATAACGGACAATATAATTCTTCAGGAAAATCGTTCTGTTTCAAATCAGCCATACCTGTGAGTTCCATCAGGGATTTCCCTATGATTTCCTCATCGCCGATCAGACTTTTTACAATTTGATTCCCATAATTACAAGTAAATATGTCTGTATGTCCATGTTGTTCAAACATCAGTATACCTACCGGCAAATCATCCCAGACAGGTAACGTTGTGCGGTTCAATACCTCGGAAACAGACTTTTTTTTATTCATCACATATCAAACTGCTTCATTTTATTATAAAGCGTCTTCCGGTCTATATTCAGTAACCTTGCGGCCTTACTCTTATTGAAATTAACCTGCTTCAATACCTGCATGATCATATCATATTCAGCCACGTTCGCGACTGACTTCAGAGTTGATTTATATACGTCAGCATTTTTATCATCAGCAACAGGCTGACTTACCGTTTCCTGCATTGCCGGCACATCAAGTTCCTTCAGTTTGTTGTAATTAACGATTTCAAAAGGCAGCGCTTTTTCCTCAATGGTATCACCTGTTGAAAGCAAAGTTGCCCGTTTGATTACATTTTTCAATTCACGTAAATTACCAGGCCAGTCATAATTCCTGAAGTCATTGATAACTTCCGGAGAGAACCCTTTGACGTCTTTATCCAATTCTTTTTTAGTACTTTCCAGAAAAAACCGCGCGAACTCCATCAGATCATCTTTTCGTTCCCGTAACGCCGGTACTTCAATAGTGAATTCGTTGAAACGATAATATAAATCTTCTCTGAACTTTCCTTTTGAAGCTGCATCAAGCAGTTGCTCATTGCTGGCTACAATAATGCGGACATCAAGATCTATTTCCTTATTCCCGCCAATACGACGCATTTTCTTCTCCTGAAGTATCCTTAACAACGACATCTGAACCTCATATGGAAGATTGGCTACCTCATCAAGGAATAAAGTACCCCCATTGGCCATTTCAAAATGTCCGATCTTTAGCTGCAAAGCACCGGTAAAGGACCCCTTTTCATGTCCGAACAACTCACTACCTGCAAGTTCTTTAGAAATAGCCCCGCAATCCATCGCCACAAATGGCATATTTTTCCTTAGTGACCGCTCATGAATTTCCTTTGCAATAGCTTCTTTGCCTGAACCACTTTCGCCGTAAATAATAATACTGAAATTAGTGGGTGCCACCAGATCAATCTGACGGTATAATTCAGAAGCTTTATTGCTGAAACCGGTTATATAATTCGCTTTTGATGAATAAAGGCTGTTTCTTGCAGGTGACTGTTTTTCGTAGTCAGGCACTGTTTTTTCCCCTTTTTCCGGAATTACGCTCTCTTCGGTTTTTCTTTCTGCATCTTCCAGTGCTTTGTTAACCGCAACCAGTATTTCATCCGGGAACAAAGGTTTGGTGATGTAGTCATAAGCCCCAAGTTTCATGACATTCACCGCGATTTTAATATCAGAATATCCGGTAATTACCAGAACAGGCACTTTCGGCAGCTTTGTTTTAAGACTAACGAGCAGTTCTGATCCGGTGATATCTCCCAGTCTGAAATCCGTCATAACCAGATCAGGATGTAATTTTTCTGCCATTTCCAAACCACCCTTACCGGTCTGGGCCGTTTCCACCTGAAATCCTTTCTTAGTCAAAAACCGCTTCAGGAGCATACAAATATCCTCTTCATCATCAACAACCAGTATTTTCTTCATTTCCAGATTATTCGTAAATTAAAGTTCGGATGATTTATTTCTTCAGATGATTACTCTCAATCTGGCAGTAGGAATATTTAGTTGTTCTCTGTATTTCGCAACTGTTCTTCTGGCCACCGGCAAGCCTCTTTCTTCCAGCATATCTGTAATCTGCTGATCATTATAGGGATGCCTTTTATCTTCAATTTCGACGATTTCCCGAATGGCTTCCTGTATTGCCTTATTGGACACTTCATCGCCGCTATCCGTTGCAATGCCTTCCGTGAATAAATTTTTTAACAACACAATTCCGAAAGGCGTCTGTACATATTTATTAGTAGTGACCCTCGAAATAGTTGAGATATCCATACCGATCACATCAGCCACATCTTTCAGAATCATTGGTTTCAGTTTTTTTATATCCCCCGATAGAAAATATTCAAACTGCAGATTAACAATTGCTTTCATCGTACTCAGTAAGGTATTTTCCCGCTGCTTGATTGCATCGATAAACCATTTGGCTGAGTTGATCTTATTTTTCAGAAACTGATTAGTGGCCTTATCATTTTTCTTCGTTGCCATTTCTGTAAATAGCTTGTTCATCCTCAGCGCCGGACTATTGCCCCAGGTTAGCTGAACCTCAATTTCAGTATCGTTCACATACTTAAGCAAGAAATCAGGTTTGATATCATCATTGAATGGCTGATCATTTCTTAATCCCGATGAAGGTTTGGGGTTCAGTGAAGTAATTACCTGCAAAGCCTCTTTCAAAGTTGACTCCTCAATTTCAAGTACCCTTAAAATTTTATCATAATTACGGCTTCCCAATTCATCAAAGAATTGACTGATCAACCGGTAAGCCAGCTTATAACTGTCTTTTTCAGATGGCTTTCTGTCCATCTGTAGTAATAAACATTCTTTCAGATTACGGGCTGCTATACCTGCGGGGTCCAGTTTCTGAATCACTTGTAGCATTTCTTCTACCTCTTCAGCTTCAATAAACATACTATTGGCAAAGGAAATATCATCAGCTATGACATCGCAATCGCGACGCAGAAAACCATCTTCATCCAGCGAATCAAGAATAAAACTAGCAATCGTCTGTTGCTGCTCACTCAGCTGCAAAAAATGCACCTGTTCTTTCAATTCATCCCTGAATGAGCGTACTTCAAGTACTGGACGGGAATAGACCTCATCATCGGCAGAAAAATTATTCGAATAAGTTTTATAGTCAGGAATATCATCACTATTGTACTCATCCCAGTCATAATAATCCTGAACAACCGGTGCAGCATCATCCCCCACACCCACGGTTTCCCCCAACTCAGCATATTCCTCCCCTACTTCTTCTTTCCGGGCTTCTTCATCTTTCCCTTCCTCTAATACAGGGTTTTCTTCCATTTCCTCTTTAATTCTCTGCTCAAGCTCCATAGAAGTCAAATGGAGCAGATTCAGCATTTGAATCTGCTGAGGAGAATATTTCAAAGTCTGCTTCTGTACCTGTGTTTGTCTTTGCATTATACTCCTTAAATAAACTGATAGAAAACCTTAACGATACACTGTGTTCATATCAATATATAGAATCAGATTACAATATAATCAAAATTTATCGATATAAATACATACAATATAATCTATATAACCATAATACTTAGCTGAAAAGAACCTGCGCTCTACACTATAAATATGTCATTCATCGCGTAATCAGGACGTCCTGATTTCAATTACCTCAACCAGCATTCGTACCTTTCAGATAAAAAATACCCTAAACCGGATTTTTAGTGTTAAAGTTAAATAATATTCCTGTATTAATTTGTTTTAAATAATTGTACATTCCACATTAAAACACAACCTAGTGAATAAAAATCACCTATGCAATCAACAGTCAGAAACCTGTTTCCACGAAGAATTGATGAGCGACGGCTTACCATTGCAATCAGAGCATTATTTTGTGTTTCCGTAGTTCTGATTGCAGTTCTGTCATATCAGTCTAATAAAAACACTCAGAATCTGCTTTCATTTACAGACAAGACAGAGAAGTCTCAATCCATCATCACGGCACTGAATCAGCTAAAAAATCAGTTATATCAGGAGAACAATCTCTTCAGATCACCTGAATTTCACAACCCCTCCACACTGCAATTATCTCATAACGAATTTATTGCATCTGTCTCCAGGCTTGATTCATTATGTGCCGGGTCTAAGGTTCAGCAACTACGTCTCAAAAATATTGATACATCCCTACAGGAGTGGTATACCTATATAACCACTCTGGATTCTACCTATTCAGAAGCAACCCATCACCGTAAGCAGAGTAATTTTATCAGAAGTACTGACAAAATTATCAGCAAAATGCTTGAAGTTGAAGGAAAATTGTATCAGAGTCGCCTGCAGAGCAAATTCAGCTATCAATCGCAGTTACATCGTTACAATCTGATGATTATGATCGTTGCTATCGGGCTGCTGGGGACTTCCTTTATCTTGCTCGACCGTGAACACAGCCGTAACCGCTATTACCGGAAAGTCCTGGAAGAAAAAATTGAAACCCTCAATCGCTCTAACAATGAACTTGAACAGTATGCTTATGTGGCGTCCCATGATTTACAGGAACCTCTCCGTAAAATCATCGCTTTCAGCGACAGACTGATTCACAGGCATAAAGATTCGATTGATCAGGACACACTGTCTATCCTGGAAAAAATTGATAAGTCGGCCATCAGAATGCAATCGCTGATCAATGATCTGCTCTCATTTTCGAAGGTATCCAAACCCGGAATCAATAAAACAGAAACGGACCTGAATGAAATTCTTGACGAGGTGCTGGAAAACCTGGCAGATACCATTCAGCAGAAACGGGCACTTATTCACAGTGAGATCCTTCCGCCTGTATATACTTATCCTGTACAAATCATGCAGTTATTTCAGAATCTGATCTCCAATTCTCTTAAATACAGCCAGCCGGATATCTTTCCAAAAGTGAATATCAGTTATGAGATAGTGCTGGGTCATGAAATCCCGGATTCTATTGAAATCCACAAAGAACTGGAATTTTTCAAGATCGATTTCGAAGATAACGGTATTGGTTTCAGCCAGGAATATGCAGAAAAGATTTTTGTTATTTTTCAAAGATTACACGGAAAGGATAAATTTCAGGGAACAGGTATCGGACTTGCTATCTGCAAAAAAGTAATTGCGAATCACGATGGATATATAACTGCAACAGGAAAAGAAAATAAAGGAGCGATTTTTTCGGTATATTTGCCAACATAACTTCCCTATCATATTCTATAAACACAAATGACCCCGAATCAATACATTATCATGGCTGATGATGATGCGGATGATCGCTTCCTTGTACAGGCCGCATTTGAGGACAATGCCTTAAATCCCAATCTGCAGTTTTTTGAAGATGGGGAATCTTTATTACTGTTTCTGAAGAAGAATCAGCACCATCTCCCCCAATTAATCCTTTTGGATCTGAACATGCCAGGGAAAGACGGAAAAGAGGTTATCAGGCATATCAGATCTCATGAGAACCTTAAATTAATCCCTATTATTGTTTTCAGCACCTCGAAAGCGCCCTGTGATATTAATCAGGCGTATGCGTCAGGAGCTAACAGTTATATTGTTAAGCCTTCGGGTTATGAACAATTAAAAATGGTGATTTATAATATCCAGAATTACTGGTTAAACACCACGTGTCTGCCCGCTCACACTTCTCAGCTGATCTGAAGAAGAAGTGATACCCTCCTCTTTTATCATTTCCTGCAACACGTCTTCTGTCTCCTTTTCATCAGTCAGACGCTTTACTGTTTTCAGAAATCTGACAAGCAGTTCTTCACTGTGCTCATGTGCATAATTGGTTACCAGATTCTGCGCTATATAAGGTAATATAAAGTTGAAAGGAACCGGCAACCGCCGCAGTACTGTTTTAGCCAGCATAGCATTGACTCCTAACTGTAACCCACGGGATACGATCCCCTGGTGCTTATTCACAAGCATATTGCCAGTCCAGTCGGCCGCTTTTCTGAGTGGCTTTATTTCCTGTTGCCACTTCGCTTTGTTTTGATCAAGCTTTATACGGGCAAGTTCTACTTCATTATTCAGATCGGCCCGCCTGGCGTTCAGATCCTCCAAGGTCTTAATTTTCATCCTTCTCTTCCTTATACAATAAATTTAAGACATAGTTCACAAACGGCAAAAACAACAGTTGCTTTCTGTACAAGATCACGACAGCCCCAACAAGCATATAAAATAATGCTATCAGCAAAAAGCCCAGTGCCGGATTTCCCAGCCAGTCGCCCAGTGCAAGGGCAGCAGAAATACTTAACAGGATCACCACGAAAAGTCCCAGGAGTGCCATGCACATCCCCATCAGTACGGCTGACAAGGTACGGGCAACCCTATCCGAAATATTTAGTGCGGCTACATTCCACTTTGCTTCAAAGTACTCTATCAGCAGATTGACAGATTCTATCGTTTTCGACTTGAGGTGGTTCATAGGAAATAGCTGTTGGTTGTGTTATTCAGACGGGAAAGTATTAAAAAAGGTAACGCATGAACTACAATTCCTGCGTTACCCCCGTTTATTGTAAGTCAGCCTGATTTACGAATGCTGTTCTGGTTTTGATCTGTGCAAAGCAGTTTTTGCTGATTCAATTGTCCCTTCAACAGCTCCGATAATCTCTTCTTTCAGATGCTCTCCATTTGACTTGATCCGGGATCCCACATCCTGTGCTTTTACCTTTCCTTTCTCAATCTGATCAAGCATATCGGAAGCCCAGTCATTGGCAGAGCGCTTGATTTTTTTTCTTGTTTTTTCTCCGTCTTCCGGCGCAAAAAGAAGTCCGATTATAGCTCCTGCAGCAGCAGCTGTCACAATTCCCCAAAATACCTTGTTGTTACTCATAATCAATCCGATTTTTTGATTTAAAAATTATTTCTGTGGATAACTCACCTCTAATATATAAAATAATAGGGATATATCAAAAACGTCATTCCAATTGTTTCAATTGTACTATTAAAGATATAAATGATGAACAGCGTGAAGATTGTACCACATATTGGGGAATTTTTATGCCAACGTTTAGAGAGTATCTTACCCTACTTTACCCCCCTTTCTCAAAATTTATATTCTGGCAAGGTTCTTTAATATCATTTCCCGTACAATTGACGTACCCCGGCAAATTGAAAATGAAATACTCTGTTATCTGCTGTACATATAAATGCTATACAGCCAATAACTTATATTATTCAGTAAAATTCAAGATAATGAAAATTGTAATTATTGAAGACGAAGTCGAGCTTGGGGCGTTGATCCGTAATTTCATACGGAATCATGCAAAATCCGATGAAGTTCTTCCTACGGTTATACTGGCAAGCAATCTGAATGAAGGACTTTATCAGGTAAATGATGTTCAGCCGGAATGGGTTTTTCTGGATAATAATTTACCGGACGGAAAGGGTATTAATGAAATCAAAACGATTAAAAAGCTTGTAAAAAACAGCAGAATTATCATGATGAGTGCCATGACAAACCTGCGCGAGAAAGCATTGCAGGATGGTGCTGATTATTTTCTGGATAAACCAATAAGTCTTAAAGCTATCAGAAACATTTTTACTCCGGCTCTCCTTTAATAGTTTCCTGATCCGTTGCTGTTTCAGGCTGCGGTTGTGTATTAACGAACTCCCCCGTTCTGTCTATCGCAGGGTCTCCCAGCATAAACCCGAAGGTTTTCAGTTTACTGAAATGATCGAATATTACTTTCATCACTGCCGTCAGAGGCAAAGCTAATGCCATTCCCGCTACTCCCCATACGACTGCACCCAATAATAAGGCGATAATAGCCATGAGGGGATTTACACTTATTTTAGAGCCTACCACATAAGGTGTTATAAAGTTACCTTCCAGAAATTGTATAAATGAAAAGGCCGCTGCCACCCCCACCCCGTACATCGCCGAATCTTTCGTTATCAATGCCATAATAATAGGCAGTAATGAGCCGATCAGAATTCCGAAATAGGGAATAAGCAGAAGAAATGCTGCAAAAAATCCAAAAAATATGGCGTAGGGAATCCCCAGTAATATAAGACTAAGGGTATTTAATGTCCCCACAATTACCATCACGATAAAAATACCGGATAAATAATTGTGTACAACATCATAGATTTTATAGAGTATTCTGTTGAGCCGTTCACGCTCGTCTTCTCCGGAAAACCGATACAGTACTTCAACAAAGAAACGACGATAGTATAACAGGAAAAACATATACAACGGGATTAACGTCATTTCGGCCAGCATAGACGTTGCACTCAGCAAAGCGGAAGGCCCCTTGCTGCTGATAAAGTTCAGATATACTTCGTTCAGATTATTATTACTGACCCACTTTCTGCCTCCGGGCACCATCAGCCTGATCCATCGTTCAATATCGTTTACGAGAGCATTGGTCTTTTTTTGAAGCTCCGGCCATATATCCAGGATGTCTGCTAACTGCAGTACCACAAAATAAAGTGTACCCGATAGCAGGCCCAGAAATAATACCAGCGTAAATGCAATTGCCCATGCCTTTGACCTGACTTTTTCTTCTATTTCTGTAGTAATAGGCAATACCAGAATGGATAACAGAAAAGATATTACCAGTGGAACCAGAATGGACTTCAGGTAAATGCACCAGTAAACGCTCAGAGTTACTACGATCATTAAAGCCGCCACCCTGACTATTTCAGGTACTGACTTTTTTGCCTCCATTTGTATTCAGTTCTGCAAGTACGTCGGAAATTTAATGCGAAGTTAGTTAAATCCCATTCTTTCCTGTATATAAATTCCAAACCGGGATTTTTTTATACCGCAAATGCACCCCAATTGCGCAAATATTTCCTCATTTTACCTCGTAAATCACCTGTATTCCGGCGTGGAATCGTTTTTGTAATTATATCTAACGGCTTGTCCGACTATAAAAACACCATATAACTAAACACCACAAATAATGAAAAAAAATGTTATTGCCATAGCGGTTATGTTAACAGCAGGCACCATGATGTTTACAGGTTGTTCTTCCAGCACCAAAGAGGAAACCCGCGAAGCGGTTGAATCAGCTTCAGATGACATTGAAAGAAGCGTAGACGAAGCAAAAGACGACCTTAACCAGGCGGTAGACAATTCAAAAGAAAAAATAGACACCGAAAAAGCAGAACTCAGGGCTTCCATTAATGAATCCGTTAATAAAATGGATCAGGAATTAAAAGAACTTGATGATAAGATTAAGTCTGCCAAGGCCTCAGAAAAAGCCAAATGGGAAAAGCGCAAAGCAGAAATCACTGCAGAAAAAAACAAATTGCAGACTTCCCTGAATAAAATCGGTGACGACACCAAACAAAACTGGAACGAACTGAAAAGTCAGATTAATGATGATCTGGCAAAGGTAAAAAAAGATGTCAGGGAGACACTTTAAACGTAAAAACCAGCAAAAGGGATACTGTAAGAGTGTCCCTTTGCTTTTAGGAAATTATCGTGCAGGAAGATGTATTTCCGTCAGCATACACCTTGCTGAGCCGCCTCCATACTGTTCGATGAGTGATAAATCCACATGAATAATTTCTCCGTATTCTTCCAGGCTTGCCATTTGAGCAGGTGTTAATGCATAATAGGCCCTTGATGACATTACGATTTGCCTTCGGTCGTCTTTACTCCGGACCATCAGCACATTACCTGCAAAACTATCCATCTGTTCCAGTGAAATTTCAATAATAAATTTAGAAGTTTCCTCCAGCACTGAACGCAACAGATATTTTTCGTCGGGGTCATTAACGGCCTCCAGACAGACGATCGCAAATGTATCACCCACACACATCATAACATTGGTATGATAAATGGGCATTCCGCTCCTGCCTGTAGCATGAAAACTGATTACTTCATAATCCATAGCTTCTGAAAATGCCTGTAGTACCTCAGGATGGGTTCTTGGCGACAGACAGGCATAGGCAATTTTATAACGCCGGTCCAATACCATACTGCCGGTACCTTCCAGGTATTTCCCCTGCTCTTCAAAATAACTAAGGTCTATAATTTCCTCTACCTGATAACTTTTATTCAACATGTCAATAATATCCCTTCTTCTTTCGGCCCGGCGGTTATGAGCCATCATCGGATACAACACAACTTTTCCGCTCTGATGAAAAGAAACCCAGTTATTGGGAAAAAGTGCATCGGGTTTTTCAGGCTCAGCTGTATCCTCAACGACTACGATATTAAGTTCCTTGAGATGAAGACGCGTCACAAACTGATCAAACTCCTCTAATACTTTTTCCTGTAACAGGTGCTGCACCACTCCATCCTTATGTTGCTGAAATTCATTGGAATCCTGAGTTTCCGGGTTTCCGGAAAACCGGGCGGGCCTTACCATCAGCAACTGTGAAGTAGCCTGAGGCTGAACATGTATGGAAGTGTTTATTTTTCTCATCTGATGTCTGCGTTTAATTCAAGTATGTATTTACGAATCACGTAAAAGCGGCATACTCATACAATGAGTGCCTCCTCTTGCTCTGGAAAGCTCTGCCGATGGCAGGGTAATAAGGGTGTCCTTCAGTTGCTCCGGCGATAACCTCCCTGATTCAAATTGTTGCAGTAATTCTGCCGCGCCGGTAATATTAAAATGATGCTTACGAAATGCTTCCAGTGTTTTGTCGTTACGATCATAACCGATTACCACACTGTCTTTCAAAGCAAGCAGATTACATGAGTCCGTCCATTGCTCACGCGCTCCAAACGGGAATTCATTATTTCCCGAATATACAAATTTCACCTCACTTTTGCATCCTAAATCATTGCGGCTGATATCAGTAAGCAAATCTTCCAGATTTTCAAAGGTACGCGGGGGCGTTTCATGATTAATAAAATATTGGATAATCCCGATATCTTCCAATGCACCCGCTTCTTGTTCAAAATACATTGCAGACCGTCTTCCCCGTTCCTCTCCCAATCTGGCAAGCGAACCCAGCAGCACCCACATATCTCTTCTTACCTGTGTAAAAATGGTATCAATATGCATATAATCCCTTTTATGCGGAATTTTCAGAATGGTTACTTTCTTTACCACTTTTTTTTCAAACAGCAGCTGCATCACCCGCCGGGCGGCATAAGGTGTTGTCCGTTCGCTGCAGCCAATCAGCAGGTGATCCGGGGCTACCATCATTACGTCTCCTCCTTCCAGTGTAGACCTTGAATAGTCATTTACTTTCTGTTCGTCGGGAAGCAGAAAGTGGTACTCATTCTCGGGTACCTCTATAATACTGTCCTGAATCCCGTGAAAATAAGGATGAAAGAAAAAGACATACTGTGCCAGCAGTGCCTCTCTGCTCCGGGCGGTTTTTGCCGTTTTGCTCAACAGTAAATGATCATTGACAACAATACCGATATCCCGCGTGAAAATCAGATTGGGTAAAGGAGCAAACAGCATTCTGCGATCAGGCAGAACACCTGAAATCGCGATCATCGACAAATCAGCCGGACTGTACTGATTCAGTAACGTTCTTATATGAAATCCGCACCGCTCCACAGCACACAGGGCAGCGATAAATTCTTTACGGATACTTTCTTCTTCCAGGATATGAGCCAGCATAAGTTCAATATCCACCACCTTATCCGAGTTAAAGTAGTGGTTATCCCCCGGTTTATAAAAGTGACGGTGGGGATCTGCATCAATTTCAGCTATTTTCCCCTGTACTTTATCAGGGTCAAGGAAATACAGCAGCAGTTTTACAAAATAATCATACTCTCCCGAACGCATCGTTTTCAAGTGTACAATATCTTCAAAAAGCCAGTCCTGAGCCTTGGAAGGAATCACCTTCCCCACACCCCTGTCCGGACTATGAATCAGCACTTTTTTCAAAGTACCGGTCTCTGAAGCTACGCCTAATGATTGATGAAGTAAATTTTCCATTTTTCCAAGTTAAATCATTCAGGTAAATCCATGTCAGTTTTTCAGATTATCACATTTAATCAGGAAAACCTGATCTGCTAAACCTACAATAAAAAAGGCAGATTTCAGAAACATTTCACCCTGTATATCATCAGGTAAAATTAACAAACAGAAAGAATTGACAAAAAAACAGATGAACGGAACAAGGATAAGAAATTCAGGGTTATACTCATATAAACAATCCGGCTTCAACGATAACTCCGGTAAATTTTAATAAACCAACTCTGCTTAGTACTTTTGTATAAAATTTATTTCTGAGAGTTCCGATTTATTCATTATGCTTAAAATTAAAGACTTACGTGCCTCTATTGGGGACAAAGAAATATTAAGAGGCATCAGCCTTGAAGTCAAACCTGGTGAAGTACATGCCATCATGGGCCCTAACGGTTCAGGGAAAAGCACTTTGGCCTCAGTTCTGGCTGGCAGGGAAGACTATGAAGTGACAGGCGGATCTATTGAATTCAACGGAAAAGACCTCCTTGAGCTGGCCCCTGAAGAAAGAGCCGGAAGTGGTATTTTTCTTGCTTTTCAGTATCCAGTAGAAATTCCGGGCGTTACAACGGTAAACTTTCTGAAAACTGCGGTCAATGAAATCCGTAAATATAACGGAGAAGAACCCCTGGATGCCGCCCAGTTCCTGAAGATGGTCCGCGAAAAAGCGAAACTCGTCAGCATGAATGATTCTTTATTGAAAAGAGCACTGAACGAAGGTTTCTCAGGCGGAGAGAAAAAACGTAATGAGATTTTTCAGATGGCTGTGTTACAGCCATTACTGGCGATTCTTGACGAAACAGATTCAGGACTTGACATTGATGCGCTGCGTATTGTATCGGAAGGTGTAAATAAACTGCGTTCACCGGAAAGATCTACTATTGTGGTGACCCACTATCAGCGCTTACTTGATTATATCGTTCCTGACTATGTGCATGTACTTTATAATGGCCGGATCGTAAAATCGGGCCCTAAAGAACTTGCTCTGGAACTGGAAGAAAAAGGATATGACTGGATCAAAGAGGAAGTGGATAATGTTGCTTCTTAATTTGTTATTTAAAACTGAGTATGAGTACAGAAACCATAGATCTTAAAACCAAACTCATTACTGAATTCAACGCGCATGAAGCACTCATGAACGGGAAAGCGCAGAGTGAGTTTAACCAGACGAAAAAACAGGCAATCCGCCAGTTTGAAGCATTGGGATTTCCGGCCGCTAAACATGAAGAGTGGAAGTATTCAAATGTTAAACATCTGATCGGAGCGGATTATACTTTCAACAGCAAACACGAGGTAACACCGGAGTTAGCCGACGAAATACAGATTCCTGGCCTGGATGGCAATATTCTGTATTTTGTCAATGGACAGTATGAAGCCGGGTTATCCAGCATTGTTTCACCAACCAGTGAGGTTACCATCCTTCCGTTAAAGGAGGCTGCGGTAAGCCAGGAAGAGCTTGTTAACAAGTATTTCAATACCATAGCCAAAACTGATGAAGAGGCCTTTACTGCTCTGAACACCGCTTTTGCTGACCATGGCGTATTCATCCACGTCGCCAAAGGCAAAGTGGTTACACAACCCATTGTACTTTGCTACGTATCGGATGCCCGCCGGCAGAATGTTGCGCATCAGCCACGTAATCTGGTTATTATTGAGGAAAACGCGCATGTAAAAGTGGCGGAAACGTTTCAGACACTTGGTGAAGAACGTTCTTTTACCAATATTGTTTCGGAAATATTTGTAGCTAAAGACGCTTACGCTGAATTCTATAAAGTACAGGACGAGTCAAAAAATGCTTACCACATCGGCACCACACAGGTACAGATGCTGGACAGAAGTCATTTTTACTCGGCGACAGTAACCGTAAACGGTGGGTTTGTCCGTAATAATCTGCACATCGAAATTGACGGGGAGTTTTGTGATGCCTTTATGTATGGCCTGTATGTTCCTGACGGCGTTCAGCATATTGACAACCATACCCTGGCCGATCACCGCAAACCAAACTCCATCAGTAATGAACTTTACAAAGGAGTGCTGAGAGACCAGTCCAAGGGCGTATTTAACGGAAAAATATTTGTACGGGAGGATGCCCAGAAGACCAACGCTTATCAATCATGTAAAAACGTGGTATTGTCAGACGGTGCTTCCATGAATACCAAACCTCAGCTCGAAATTTTTGCAGATGATGTAAAATGTTCTCACGGCACCACCACAGGACAGCTTGACGATGAAGCGTTGTTTTACCTTCGTTCAAGGGGTATTCCGAAATCAGAAGCCATGCGACTGCTGATGTTTGCCTTCTGTGAAGATGTACTGACCCAGATCAGAATTGATTCAATTAAAGAGCACATGGAAGCGCTGGTTTCCGATAAGCTCGCAAAATAAATATTCAGTTACCGGCAACTTTCGTTGCCGGTACATTTCTGCCCATACAATAAAACCATCGCACTCTGCATGGTGTTTATTTCAAAAAACTACCTTTTGAGATGACAACGACATTTGATATCAATACAATACGCGGGCAATTTCCTGTTCTGGATACCATCGTCAACGGAAAAAAACTGGTCTATTTTGACAATGCAGCAACCACTCAGAAACCGCTTGTGGTATTGAATGCATTGTCAGATTATTACCGTTCAATGAATGCCAATATACACCGGGGTATTCATGATCTTGCCGAAAAAGCAACTGCAGCCTTCGAAAGTACCCGGAAAAGCGCGCAGGCATTTTTAAACGCTCCGGAAAAGGAGCAGGTTATTTTTACATACGGCACCACAGACAGTATTAATCTGGTGGTACAAACCTATGGAAGGGCATTTCTGAAAGCCGGAGATGAGATTCTGATCAGCACCATGGAGCATCACTCCAATATCGTTCCCTGGCAAATGCTTTGTGAAGAAAAAGGATGTGTTCTGAAGATCATTCCTGTCAGTGATGCCGGCGAATTACTCATGGACGAATTTGAGAAACTTCTTTCAGAAAGAACCAGATTCGTTTCGGTTGTCCATGCTTCCAATGCATTGGGCACTGTTAATCCCATTAAAGAAATTATCACAAAAGCACATCAGGTAGGTGCAAAAGTGCTGATTGACGGTGCGCAGGCCAGTTCTCATCTTGACATTGATGTACAGGATCTCGATTGTGATTTTTATGCGCTATCGTTACATAAACTGTATGGCCCGACGGGCGCGGGAATTTTGTATGGAAAAAAAGATCTCCTGAATGCAATGCCTCCTTACCGGGGTGGCGGTGAAATGATCAAGGAAGTGACTTTCGAGAAAACCACCTATAATGAACTGCCTTATAAATTTGAAGCCGGAACACCGAATATCGCAGATATCGTAGCCTCCAAAGCGGCTTTTGAATTTGTAAATCAGTTGGGGAAAGCCAATATTGCAGCTTATGAACACCAGTTGCTCACTTATGCAACAGAAGCCCTGCAGTCTGTTAACCACCTGAAAATCATAGGAACGGCCAAAGAAAAAGTAAGCGTTCTGTCGTTTATTGTAGAAGGCGTTCACCATCAGGATATTGGTGTATTACTTGATCAGCAGGGAATTGCTGTTCGTACCGGCCACCATTGTACACAACCTTTGATGAACCGCTATGGGATTCTCGGAACCTCCCGGGCCTCTTTTGCTGTTTATAATACAACAGATGAAATTGACAAACTGACCGAAGGTTTGCATAAAGTAATCAGGATGTTAAAATAACCGGTATACCGGATCAGAAATGCAGCAACCATGCTTCTGCTACGAAACATAAAGATGAGATCAATCAACGAAATACAGGACGAACTGATCAGTGATTTTGAACTGTTCGACAACTGGGAAGAGAAATACGAGTATATTATTGATCTGGGAAAAAAAATCCCGGTTCTGGATGAAAAATATAAAACCGAAGAGAACATTATCAAAGGTTGCCAGTCAAGAGTATGGCTGAATGCTTTTGTCAATGAAAATCAGAAACTCATCTTCGAAGCAGATAGCGATGCTATTATAGTAAGAGGGCTGATCAGTATGCTGGTTCAGGTTTTATCCGGGCATACACCGGAAGAAATAGCCAAATCTGAGCTTTATTTTATGGAACGGATCGGCCTGCACCAGCACCTCGCCCAGACCCGTTCCAACGGTCTGGCCTCTATGGTAAAACAGATGAAAGCCTACGCAATAGGCTATCAGAGTATTACAGCCGGTTGATAATCTTTAATATAAGAATAGTATGAATGCACCGCTGAGTGAAGCAGAATTAAGAGAGGAAATCATCAAAGCCATTAAAATGGTTTATGATCCGGAAATACCGGTTGATGTATATGAACTGGGGTTGATTTATGATCTTAAGATATTTCCTGTTAATAATGTATATGTACTCATGACACTCACCTCTCCTTCCTGCCCTTCCGCAGGATCGCTGCCGGGTGAAGTGGAAGAGAAGATAAGGGAAGTTCCGGGGGTTAACGAAGTTAGTCTTGAGCTCACCTTTGACCCGCCTTATTCTACCGAAATGATGTCGGAAGAAGCAAAGCTGGAACTTGGGTTTATGTAATGCATTTGCCCGTAAATTTAAATCAAACAAGAACTTATAAACCGATTTATTATTATGTACCCGCCACAATTAGTTGCCCCCATGAAAGCCGAACTGACTGACGCAGGCTTTCAGGACCTGACCACAGCTGCCGATGTGGATAATTTTGTTCAGAATGCAAAAGGCATAAGCCTGGTTGTAGTTAACTCGGTTTGCGGTTGCGCTGCCGGAGCAGCCCGCCCCGGTGTTAAAGCCGCTTTAGAACACAGTGATCTGAAACCCGACAACCTGGCAACGGTTTTTGCCGGAGTTGATCAGGAAGCAACTGCCAAAATGAGAGAATATCTTTTACCTTATCCTCCTTCTTCACCATCTATTGCTATTTTCAGAGATGATGAACTGGTTCATTTTGTAGAAAGACATCATATTGAAGGTCGTTCTGCTCAGATGATCGCCCAGCATCTGGTTATGGCTTTTGAAGAATTCTGCGAGGCCAAAGCCTGATTTGTAAAGCACAAGATCATACAGGTATTGCCGGAATGATGAATATTTCAACCGTCATGCTGGCAATACCTTTTTTTTATAAGTGTTCAAGCCAGCCTGACTTTTAATTATGGCGAATTCGCCATAATTAAAATCGGGATTGTAAACGGATTCCCAACTCCCCAAAACTCAACAGTATTTCTATTTCTAGGCAAGTCAGAAATGAAAAAGTCACCGTCTTTTGCTTATAGCATATCGGTAAGTGAAATAAAATCCTGATTATCATTATTGATGATAGTGATTTCCGTTCCTTTAACTTCTATTTTTCGATTCTTCACATACGTCCCAATTGGTTAATCAATAAATCAGGCTTTATTATTATTTGTACCGGATCCGGTGTCATGATGATCATGACATTCCCTAAAACTTCAGGTAAGAATAAGTTAACGTTTCAACCTGCGTAATTTTCTTCCCGGATTCCCTCTTCGTTTCTCAATCATGTAAGGCTTCATTGGTTACCAATGAGGTATGCCGGATAGCAAAAACGGATAACAAGGCTACCTTTCCGATTGTCTGCTTCGCTGTATTCTGCATGTAGTTTTTTTGTAGCTTGCATAATGATTAATCTGAATATTCCTCTTGCAGAAAGGCTCAGGCCACAGGTTCTGGATGACTATATTGGCCAGGAACATATTCTCGGCCCGGGTAAACCATTAAGAAATGCGATTGAAAACAATATTGTTCCTTCCCTCATTTTATGGGGACCGCCGGGAGTAGGAAAAACCACGCTGGCACTATTGATCGCAGAAACTACCAAGCGGCCTTTTTACAATCTGAGTGCCATCAATTCAGGTGTAAAAGAACTCAGGGAGGTACTTTCCCGTCCTTCCGGCTTATTCCCGCCTATTCTTTTCATAGACGAAATTCACCGTTATAACAAAACCCAGCAGGATGCCCTGTTGGGTGCAGTTGAAAAAGGGAAGGTAACCTTTATCGGTGCAACTACTGAAAACCCTTCTTTTGAAATCAACTCGGCATTACTTTCACGCTGTCAGGTGTATATCCTGGAGGCACTCGGTGTCAGTGAACTGAAAGAAATGATTCACCGGGCGATTGAGAAAGATGAATGGCTGAAGCTTAAAAATATCCGTATTGAATCATATGACGCTCTTTTCAGGATTTCGGGGGGCGATGGCAGAAAGCTTCTGAATTTGCTGGAACTGGTCGTATCAAGCCTTGGTGAAGTGCCGGAGGTGGTCATTACCGACGAAATGGTTACCAGTACTGTTCAGCAGAATATCGCGCGGTATGACAAATCAGGCGAACAGCATTATGATATCATTTCCGCTTTCATCAAATCATTGCGGGGCAGTGACCCCAACGGTGCGCTATACTGGATGGCCCGTATGATTATTGCGGGAGAAGATCCGGTATTTATTGCCCGGAGAATGCTGATTATGGCTTCTGAAGATATCGGAAATGCCAACCCTACAGCCGTGATCATGGCTCAGACAGCCATGGATGCCGTGCAGGTCATTGGCTATCCCGAATGCCGCATTATTCTTTCTCAGGTGGCTATCTATCTTGCAACCTCTCCGAAAAGCAATGCCAGTTACATGGCTATTAATGAAGCGATCGCCCTGGCTGAAAAAACGGCGCATTTACCGGTACCTCTGCATTTACGCAATGCACCGACCAGGCTGATGAAAGAAATCGGTTATGGAAAAGATTATAAATATTCACACAACTTTGAGGGTAATTTTGCGGCTCAGAATTTCATGCCTGATGAGCTGAAAGGAACACGTTTGTATGAACCTGCCGCCAATGCCAAAGAACAGGAAATCAGAAAGAAGCTTCAGTACTGGTGGAAGGACTGGTATGAATATTAATGGCCTTTCAATTTCGCAGCCATGAGTAAAACACTTTGCAACAGCACTTATCTGAATAATCAAACCAGTAAACTATCCATGAAATTCCTAGTTAAATTACTGTTCCTGATCTCCCTTCCCTTTTCACCGGCTTTTACACAGGCTCCCGTTTCCTTTTATCTGGGAAGTACTGATAACAGCCCGGAGGCCAAATTACTTTACTGTGAACTCAACCTGTCTGACGGAACCATCTCTGAAAAGCTGGCACTATCGGTAGGTCCTGGTCCGGGTTACATTGCCGTTTCTCCTGATCAGAAAAAGCTGTACATCGCTTCTCAGGACAACAAACTCAGAGCATTTTCTATCCTTGAAAATGGCAAGCTGAATCTTTTAAATGAGCAGGAATCCAACGGAATAAACCCATGTTATGTCTCCGTTCATCCTTCAGGTAAGCTGGCATTTGCGGCCAATTATACCAGTGGCTCGGTATCTGCTTATCCCATTTTGTCTGATGGCAGCCTGTCACCGGCATCTTTTTTCAGGCAGCTGGAAGGAAGCGGTCCCAATCAGCAGCGGCAGGAAAAACCTCATGCTCACTGTGCGGTTCCGTCACCTGATGGCAAATTTCTCTATGTGGCCGATCTGGGTACAGACCGTATTATGAACTACCAGATTGACCCTTCCGGGCAAATTTCCGAAAACCCGGTACAGGCGTTCTTTAAAGTTCACCCTGGTGCCGGCCCGCGCCACCTGCAGGTAGACCCTTCAGGAAGGTTTATGTATATCCTTAACGAACTTGACGGTACCCTGATAAGCTGTGCCATCGACAGCCGGGGAATCATTACCGAAATCCAGTCTCAACCTACTTTGCCTGCTGATTTTGCAGGAGCGGCTTCCAGCGCTGCTATCCGGCTTCATCCTGACGGCAGGCATGTATATATTTCTAACCGGACATACAACGCGGTTCATGTGTATGAAATTCAGAAAGACGGAAAACTTTTCAAAACTGACGAAGTAAGACAATCCATTGACCATCCCCGCGATTTTAACATTGACCCGACAGGCCAGTATCTGCTTATTGCCAACAGAAACGCTAATGATCTGGCGGTTTACAAAATAGACAACACCACAGGAAAGCATACATTTCTCCATAAAAGCATTCATACCAGACAACCCAGTTGCATAGAATTTCTGAGCAAATAATTTCAGATAAACCATATAATATTCTAAAATACTGAGTTGATATAAAATTACCTCTGCCTTAATTTTATTTGGTCAGGTCTTTTTTGTAACATTGGTCATTACGTATAAAGTACCTTTATCAGGTACAGGTTATCCTTTTCATACTAATGAATAACAGACGATCATTTTTACAAAAACTCGGTGCCGGTGTACTGACACTCCCTGCCTTCCTCGAAACGGCAACTGCTGCAAGCCTGGAAGATTTCAATGCTTCAATGGCCGGTCTTTCTCCTGAAGAGGTCGCGCAAAATGAAGATTTCTGGGCAAGAATCAAGCTGGATTATACTGTTTCTCCTAATATACTCAATCTCAACAACGGAGGAGTAAGTCCGCAACCCAAGCCTGTGCAGGATGCGCATATCCGGTTTTATCAATACTGTAATGAAGCACCTTCTTACTATATGTGGCGGATTCTGGATCAGGGCCGGGAGGCATTACGCAGCAAGCTGGCTGATCTTGCAGGTTGTGCATCAGATGAAATTGCCATCAACCGGAATGCTACAGAAGGGCTCAATTCGATCATTTTCGGACTTAACCTCAAAGCAGGCGATGAGGTAGTGCTAAGCAAAAAAGACTATCCCAATATGATGAATGCCTGGAAACAGCGGGAAAAACGGGAAGGTATTAAACTGGTATGGGTAGATATTGACCTGCCCAGTGAGAATGAAGACTATATTGTTAAAAAATACACAGACGCCTTTACATCCAGGACAAAAATTGTGCATATCACGCATGTCGTCAACTGGATCGGGCAGATCACACCTGTAAAGAAAATTGCTGATGCAGCACGGCAAAAAGGAATAGAAAGTATCGTAGACGGTGCCCATAGCTTTGCTCATCTTGACTTTAAAATCCCGGATCTTGGCTGTGATTATTTCGCAACCAGCCTCCATAAATGGCTCGGAGCGCCGTTTGGCAGCGGAATGATGTATATCCGGAAAGATAAAATCAAAAACGTGTGGGCACTCCTTTCAAGTCCTGAGCCTGACAGTGCAGATATCCGTAAGTTTGAAACCCTGGGAACCCGCTCTTTTGCTTCTGAAATGGCGATCGGAACAGCCGTTGATTATCAGCTCAGTATCGGGAATGCCCGCAAATTTGCCCGCCTGCATTTCCTGCAGCGCTACTGGACGGATAAGGCACGTACGATTCCGGGAGTAAAAGTACATACTTCTCCCGATCCCAGATATGGCGGAGCGCTGGCTTTGGTGTCGGTTGACGGACTGACAATCCCGGAAATGGATGACGTGCTTATGGCCAGGCATAAGATCCATACCACCAGTGTTGACTACGATGGCATGTACGGAATAAGGGTAACACCAAATGTGTATACGAGTCCTAAAGATCTGGACAGACTGGTGACAGCACTCAGCGAACTTTCGGCTGAAGCTTCCAAAAAGAATAAGATTTCCGGCAAAAAATAAATTTATGCAAGACCTGATTACCTGGAGCGACTTTGAAAAAGTAGAATTACGAACAGGGACTATTATCGAAGTAAGGGATTTCCCCGAAGCCCGTAAACCCGCTTATCAGCTGATTATTGATTTCGGGGAATCGGTAGGTATCCGTAAAAGCAGCGCGCAGATAACGGCACTTTATACTAAACAGGAACTGATCGGCCAGCAGATTGTAGCCGTTGTTAATTTTCCCCGAAAACAGATAGCCGGTTTTATGTCAGAATGCCTTGTAACCGGCTTTGAAGATGAAAACGGTAATATCGTGCTCTGTACCACTGAAAGAAAAATACCTGACGGGCAAAAGCTGTGCTGAATCATTGCATTACCAGTACAAACAATTCATCAAGGTTAGCCACAGATACAATCTCAATGGTGTAATCATCCGCATCCAGTCCTTTTGTATTATACTTTGAAATATAGATTTTTCTGAAGCCCAGTTTCTGGGCTTCAGAAATCCTGCTCTCAATCCGGTTTACCGCCCTTACTTCTCCGCCCAGTCCCACTTCTCCTGCAAAACAAACCGAAGGAGGAACAGGAATATCTTCATGAGAAGAAACAATGGAGGTCACCACTGCCAGATCAATCGCCGGGTCTTCCACACGCAATCCTCCGGCAACATTCAGGAAAACATCCTGCAAACCCAGTCTGAAACCGCCTCTTTTTTCCAGAACAGCCAGCAACATTTGTAATCGTTTCCCGTCAAAGCCTGTACTGCTTCGTTGCGGGGTACCATAATTGGCCGGACTCACCAGCGACTGAATTTCAATATTCAAAGGCCGGTTTCCTTCCATCATCGACCCGATCGTAATACCGCTTATAGGTTCATCACGCTGCGAAATCAGTATCTCGGAAGGATTGGTCACCTGTCTTAATCCCGTACTCAGCATTTCATATATACCCAGCTCAGACGTACTGCCAAAGCGGTTTTTAATAGTTCTCAGAATCCTGTATACCGTGTGCCTGTCCCCTTCAAACTGTAAAACCGTATCCACCATGTGCTCCAGCACTTTGGGCCCTGCCAATGAACCTTCCTTGGTAATATGCCCGATCAGAAATACCGGTGTACCGCTTTCCTTGGCATAGCGCATAAACTCAGTTGTACATTCACGAACCTGTGAAACACTGCCTGCACCGGTTTCGATCAAAGGAGACTGCATGGTTTGAATAGAATCAACGATCAGAACATCCGGTTCAAAATCTTCAATCTGCCTGAAAATATGCACCGTCGAAGTTTCGGTAAGGATATAGCATTGTTCATTTTTGGCAAGAAGCCTTTCAGCACGCATCCTGATCTGCTGGTCAGATTCTTCCCCTGAAATGTACAATACTTTCTTTCCGCGCAAAGTAAGCCCGATCTGGAGCATCAGGGTTGACTTCCCTATCCCGGGTTCACCACCGATCAGCACCAGCGAACCCATAACAATCCCTCCTCCAAGCGCCCTGTTCAGCTCTTTATCAGCAGTTACAATACGGGGTTCATTTGCATATTCAATTTCGTGGATCGGTTTAGGACGTGCTGCCAGTGAGACCGACTTCCAGGAGACAACATCCTTTTTGTCATCTTTTTCAATTATTTCCTCAGCAAAGGTGTTCCATTCTCCGCACGAGGGGCACTTCCCAAGCCATTTAGGAGAATTATGTCCGCAATTCTGACAAAAAAACGCGCTTTTCAGTTTAGCCATGAGGAATATAAAATCGTTTTAACAAAAAAGTATGTTGAATCTGACCGTAAAGTAAAAGAATTAAAGAAGAACATAAAAAGTTTTGTCAATCATGTACCTTTACCAGTAAATCTGCGTTAATCCGTCATAACTTAATGATCTGGCAGCCCATGAAAAATACAAAATCCGCCGCATTTATACTGATGACAATTGCTTTACTGACCATCACAGATGGTTACGGACAAATCAAAAAGGGTTTCACGTTCGGAGTAAAAGGAGGCGTTAATCTGACAAGACTGGCTATGGGTGAGGTTTTCGGCACACGCTATGACAGCAACGGCAATCCATACCTGAGCTATAACGGGCAGGAAGTGCGTGATCAGCTGAAAGAAAGCTTCGATACAAAAACCGGCTATTCCGGAGGTATTTATATGCGATTCGGCCGTAATTTTTATATTCAGCCCGAAATTATGGTGTCAACCAAAGGCGGTTCATTTGATATTGTACAAGCTACAGAAAACGGCACACCGCAAATCAATCATGCCGACTTCAAATTCAGTACCATAGACGTACCTGTCCTGTTTGGTATAAAAGGAGGCCCCTTCAGGCTGAACGCAGGTCCTGCGGCCTATTTTAAAATCAAGGATAACCAGAAACTCGGAGAAGCCATCAAATATTATACCTCAAACGGCGATCATTTTTCAGAGGCCGTCTATGGTTATCAGCTGGGAGCCGGAATAGATATTTTCGGAATCAGTCTTGATGTCAGAAAAGAAGGAAGTTTCTCAGACATCACCACCTTTCAGGTCAACCCC
Organism: Telluribacter sp.; assembly: GCA_040391535.1. GTDB lineage: Bacteria > Bacteroidota > Bacteroidia > Cytophagales > Spirosomataceae > JBEBXQ01. Next base: position 31,220 of record JBEBXQ010000033.1, read on the forward strand.
GGCAACGGAGCGCTGCCTGTACAGGTAGGTCAGAAGCTGAACTCATGGCAGGTAACGATCGGTATTAAATTAATTTAGACTTTCCGGTAGCAGCCACTTCTTTAAAAGAAATCCCTGTTTTTTATTTTTAAGCTGGTACTTGGTTATCTTTGCGTAAAAAATTACGTAAGCTGTTTAAATCCCGTAAATTTTCAGGACAGCCGATAGCCGATAAATCATCATGATCAGCGAAGAAGTTAAAAAGCTATTATCAGAAATTGAACAAAGTCAGATCAATGGCAAGGAGCAACTGGAAACCTTTCGATTAAGGTTTATCAGTAAAAAAGGCGTTATTACCCAATTATTTGATCAGCTTAAAAATACACCTCAGGAAGAAAGGCGCGCTTTAGGTCAGGAACTGAATGTACTGAAAAACAAAGCTCAGGAGTATTTTCAGAAATTCTCTGATCAGCTTGGCAGTCAGTCCGCTTCGGATAATGATCTTGCAAAACCTGATCTTACCTTACCCGTTATTCCTAACGGGACAGGCAGTCTGCATCCTCTGACGATCGTTCGTATGAAAATCGTGGAGATTTTTGAAAGAATGGGCTTTAATGTGGTTGACGGTCCGGAAATTGAAACGGACTGGTATAACTTCAGCGCCCTGAATTTCCCGGCCAATCACCCGGCACGCGAAATGCAGGACACCTTTTTTATCCGTAAATCTTCAGCCGGCGACAATACCGAAGATGTAAAAGACGACATTCTTCTCAGAACACATACTTCCAATGTCCAGACGCGGCTGATGGAATATAAAAAACCACCTATCAGGTCCATTATGCCGGGGCGTGTATTCAGGAATGAAGCCATTTCTGCACGTGCTCACTGTATTTTCCATCAGGTAGAAGGCCTTTATGTAGACAAAAACGTCAGTTTTAAAGATCTGAAAGACACCATTTACCATTTCGCCAAAGAAATGTTCGGAAAGGATTCCCAGATCCGTCTCCGGCCTTCCTATTTCCCGTTCACCGAACCCAGTGCCGAAATTGACGTTTCCTGTTTCATCTGTAAAGGAAAAGGATGTAATATTTGCAAGCACAGCGGTTGGGTTGAAATAGCCGGTTCAGGAATGGTAGACCCCAATGTTCTGGAAAGTTGCGGCATTGACCCGGAAGAATATACAGGGTTTGCCTTCGGAATGGGGATTGAACGGATTACTATGCTGAGGTATGGCATCAAAGATCTGAGGCTTTTCACCGAAAATGACGCAAGATTTCTGCGGCAATTTACCGGAGCATAGCTTTTCATATAGAAGTTCGGCAGCGGTGGTTTTTAATATAAAGACTACCGCTCTTTTTGTAATCATATGTACAAAAGATTACTGTTCCAATTATTCCATCACACAGCATTTCTGATCCGGATGATAGCTTACGATAATATTATCACTCTTTAAGGATAACATCGTATTAATTCCGACAATCCCGGATCAGCCATTCATCCCTGAAAAATCATATCAGATATCTGAACCATCACACCACCCACCAAATCAGACAATTTATTAGAACTAAAAACATATTTCTGCGCAACTTCTCAAATAATTATTTTTTACAGAAGAATAAAGTATCATTGTATTAAATTTTCATAAATCTCTTACAAAATCATTAAGATTACCTTAACCGCTATTTCAGGATTGTGATCTAATTTTGATTCAATCATTATTATTAAATTGGACTATGGGAGAGCGCTATATCACTGTTTCTGACGAAGAAATCCTTGCTCTTATCAGTGAAGAAAGTGATGAAACTGCTTTTGAAGAGCTCTATGACCGGTATTTTAAAGCCCTGTTCAACTACATCTACAGCAAAGTTGCAGATGAATTTGTTTCACAGGAAATTGTTCAGGAACTGTTTGTCAGCATCTGGTCTCAACGCCATAACCGCTCGGTACATTCTTGCCGTGCCTATTTGTTTTCTATCGCAAAAAAACTGATCATTACCTACTATCGCAGGGAGTTTACCCGCCGGAAGCATTATGACCAATGGGAGCAACAGGCTGAAACCGCTGTTAACTCTACGGATCATTCAATTCTCACCAAAGATCTTGAAAACAGATATCATGAAGGCCTGCAGCATCTTCCACCCAAATGCAGGGAAGTATTTATTCTGAACAGGTCGGGGCATAGCAACCGCGAAATTTCCGAAGCTTTGCATATTTCAGAGAAAACCGTCGAACAGCATGTTACCAAAGCGCGCCGCTATTTAAAAGAATTTCTGAAATACCAGCTTCTTCCTTTCATGATCGCCCAGATCATATTCTAAAAAAAATTCTACGCCAACTAAGGGTTATGTTCCTCAGATGCGACATCAGTGTAAACTGATGATCCTGAAATATGAAACCCATCGAAATAACAGATACCCTCTTAGAGAAATACCTGCAGGATCTTTGCTCGGCCGAAGAAAAAGAAGCCGTAGAAAAGTGGTATGCGTCTCTGCAGGCCAACCCTGATTATCTGTCTACACTGAATCAGGAAAACCGTAAAATGCTGAAAGAGGAAATGTTTCTGGATATACAATTGAAAACCATAACATCCGGCAGGGTGAAATCTCTGAAATCTTCTTCTAAATGGTGGGCTCCGGCCATTGCAGCATCTATTCTGTTATGTCTGACACTTTCTTATTTTTATCTGCATAACGAAAAGGTAATAGTGCCCGCCGCTACGGACCAGGTCACAATTACCGTTCCGGAAGTACAGTCCCGGTCATTTACCAACAATGAATCCAGGATGGTACTGCATACCTTACCTGACGGCAGTACTGTATGGATGCATCCGGATGCACGGATTGACTATCCGGGTGTGTTTGATAAAGAAGCCCGCAAGGTTTCATTTTCGGGTGAAGGTTTTTTCGACATAAAAAAAGATCCGGAGCGCCCGTTCTCCATCGCAACCGGTGAAATGACCATCAGAGTACTGGGAACAAGTTTCAATGTAAAAGCTCCCAAAAGCAACAAACTGATCCAGGTTTCAGTACTGACCGGAAGTGTGGAAGTAAGCGCACCGGCCACTTCTGAAAAGGATCAGATGGTGGTACTTGCTCCGCAGCAACATGCTATTTTTGAGCATAACTCCAAACTGTTGCTGGTCAAATCCATCCCTGTTCCTTCTAAAAAAGAGATCTACGAACCCATAAGCATCCGCTTTGTGGAAGAGCCGCTTAGCAGAGTAATTAATCTCCTTGAGAAAAAATTCAATATCAATATTCAGTTATCGAATGAAGGACTTGCCCGGTGCATTTTTACAGGAGATTTTGAGGACCAGTCACTGGCGGCTATTCTGGAAATGCTATGCATCAGTCTGGAAGCCAGCTATACTATTTCTGACGGTGTTATCCTGATTAACGGCACCCCTTGTGACTAATTTTCAATTGCTTGCTTATCCATAAATTATATACGCTAACCAATCTGTTACAAACATGCCCGATATAACCCATCAATAACCACACAAGCCATAAAAAAACCGGAGGGAAGCCCTCCGGCAAATGGCCTCCAGCCTTTTGTCATCGTGCCACCGAACCAAAAGGAAGGAACATACGCAAAAGTATTAACCATATCAATCACCTAAATTATGCAAAAAATTGTCCTTAACAAGCCAGACAACTGGCTAAAAATTATGCGCATCGGATTGTTACAATGGATTATGGTCCTTTCAATTGCCAGTTTCAGTTATGCAACTGAAATTGAAGCACAGCCGATTCTGAGTAAAAACCTGACCCTGCATCTGAATAATGTTACGCTCAAATCGGCGTTGGAACAGATTCAGGAGCAGACAGGTACGCGTTTTGTCTACAGCAGTAAAATATCATTGAAAGAAAAAGTGAATCTGAATGTACAGAGCCAGAACCTTTCAATTATTCTTACTCAGCTGTTAACTCCCTACGGTATTGGTTACAAAGTGGTGAATGACAATATTGTCCTGGTCAATAAAGCAGAACCGGTAAAGGAAGTACCTCAGAAAAGTATAGAAAACAATATCAGCAGTGAAGTCAGCAATG
>JBEBXQ010000034.1:0-34162 GCA_040391535.1 Telluribacter sp.
ACTAGGAAAATCTGCTTCCAATCTCATCATTGGTGATCACATGGGTTCTATTGACCTGGGGGTGGAATATAAAGAGTATGCATGGACTTACTTTCTGTATCGTCAGAATTTTTATGAAACCAACCATAATAACAGGAAAGTCAGCTGGGAAGATGGACTAACCGGCTTCGAAATGAGGAGACACAATCAAAGACCCACCACCGCGATTCATGTAAACACGGCTTTAGTGGAAGTAATCAGTACGATGGACCATAAAAATCTGAACCCTGTTTCCGGGCAGGGTAATATCAGACCTGATTCTTATTATAATCAGGCTTTTTATCAGTCCGGCTGGTCATACAAAAACCGGGGACTTGGAAACCCGCTGATTGCAAGCCGGCACATGATACGTAAGGAGCATGCAGCTAACGACGATTATCTGACAAACAATAATCGTATCCTGGCATTACATACCGGTTTTAAAGGGGCTTTTTATAAAGTTCCATGGATGTTAAAAGCTACTTATTCCCAAAATTACGGATCGCATACAGCAGAATATGCTCCGGCTTTAAACCAATTTTCATTTTATATGAATGCGGAATTCTCCCTCAAAAAACTGTGGGGAACAAAACTACAGGTAGGCTTTAGCGGAGACTTAGGGGAATTATATTACAACAGTCTTGCTGTAAATGTGGGAATAAGCAAAAGCGGAATTTTATAACTAAAACCGGGAGGTGATCAACTCCACTCCCGGCCTGTAATTCAGTCAATATGCTCCTTAGCACTCTTCTGACAGCATTTGGGGAGCTTATCATGTGAAGCCTTTACCGCAGGGATATCATCGGCATCATAGCCGATTTTGGCTACCGTATTTCTGACCTTGATATCGTCGGTTTTACCTTCATTGTAACGTACCGTTAATACCTTGTCATTCAGGTCAAGATTTACCTCTTTTACGCCTTTTGAAAGACCTACTTCCCTCTCCAGCTTTCTTTTGCACATCGTACATTTGGCTGAAGTTTTGATCTTCACAACTTTATCCTCATTGCTGAGATTCGCAGCATTTGCGTTACTAAAAGTAGCGACTGCTGCTATCCAAAATACAAAAATCAGTTTTTTCATCTGGTTATATAATTGATTTAATAGTTCTATATCCTATCTAAAGTTTTTCTTTCTATTTGTTGTCCCTGACGAAACTGCCCTGGTGTCTCTCCAGTAATTTTCTTGAACTGATTGGACAAATGAGCTGTACTGCTATACCCCAGCTGCCAGGCAATTTCATTAATAGACAATTCTCCGTAACTCAGCAGCTCTTTCGCCTTTTCAACCCGCATGGTAATAATATATTGCTCAATCGTAGAACCCATGCTTTCTGAAAACAGATGGCTCAGGTAAGAATAATCATAGCCTGTTCTGTTCTCGAGAAATGTTGAAAAGTTCATATTGGCCGGTTTTTTCCCTTTCTGATGATGGATTTCATCAATCAGTATGGTTTTCACCAATTCAGTAAGACTTTGCTTCTTATCATCCAGCAGTTCAAACCCGTTTGATTCCAGCATTTTTCTGACCTCTTCTAACTTTCCGGAATCGGGTTCATTTTCAAGTTCAGCCTCTCCTAACCTTACATCATTTACTTTCAGTCCCAGACTTTCCAGTTCATCCCGTACAACCCTGATACACCGGTCGCAAACCATATTTTTTATGGATAGCTGCATTATTTTGATTAGTTAATTTTATATCTGAAACCTAAATATACCATTCTTCCGGTTACCGGCCCCCACGCCATGCCTCCGTCAAATTTATATCCGAAGGGGTCATGGGCATTCAGAATGGGGTCCATCTGTCTGAAATTGGTCAGGTTTTCTCCTCCAAGATAAATATCCCAATTGACAAATGTCCGCGTAACCTGCGCATTTACATTATAAAAAGAGGGTGCCATTACATCGCTTACCCAACCTTCATGCCCTTCATGCACATCTCTTGGTCCAAGATAGGGCATACGTTTTTTACCATTCCATTGTACCGTCAGATCAAACTTCCACTTATCATAAGGAAGTGCATACCCGGCATTAAAGAGGATACGGTCTTTACTGGTCATCATTCTGGGCATTAACAGAGTATGTCCGGTTTCGGCCTTCATGGATTGCTTTACATCAAAGTAACGGTATGCCAGTTTTACTTCCAGTCTTTTCAGTGGCTCAAGATTCACCTCGGCCTGAAAACTGTTAGCAAACGCTTTGCCATCCAGGTTATAAAATTTCAGCTTCCCGGGACTTTGCTCTGTATCTGAATAGGAAGTTTCCATATCAGCAACCAGTTGATTTTCAAAATCTGTACGGTAATAATCAATAACCAGACTTCCTCTCATCTCTCCCACAAAAAACTCACGGGTAGCACTTACGCCGTAGTTCCAGGAGACTTCCGGCCGGATCTGTTCCTGAAAAATCACTTCTCTTGAACTGACGAGATTACCATAATATTCGGCCAGGGGGTTAGCAACTCTGAATCCTTTGCCTGCTGAAGCTCTGAAAGTGGTATTAACATCCGGACTATATTTTAAATGAAAACGGGGAGTAAACTGCGTTCCGAACATATTGTGATGGTCTGCACGCGCTCCGGCCACCATGACAAACTTATCCAGATGATTGTAAGTATATTCAAAGAACACCCCGGGCACCGATTCTGTCCGGGTCATGACCGTATCCTTGTATCTTTCGTAGTAATCGTCCAGCAGATAGCTGATTCCGGTTTTATAAGAATGATTGGTATTCCCGAAAATGGATTGGTAAATCAGATTGCCGTATAACGTTTTCTGCCGGCCATTATACTGGGTTTGTCCAAAATAAGAATCCTGCTTATGATCAGAAGCATTCATAATCAGACCGATGCCTTTATAAGGCTTATCCGGAAACATCCGTGCTATTTTTCCGAAAACTTCATAGCGCTCAATATCGGCACCAAAACCATACACCTGATCAGAACCCCGCATTTCTTTTTCAAAGCCTGCTTGTCCGCCCAGACGGTTTTCTTTCAGGGCTTTTACCCCAAACTGGGTCGACCACTTATCTGACTGGTACTTCCAGCGGTTAATGAGGTTATACTGAGTGTATAACGGTAAATCCAGAAAGCCGTCCTTATTCTTATCAATTCTGTTTTGTAAAGTACTGGCGTGAGATAAAATCCCGGTACTCCAGCGTTCATTCAGTTTATGCGCCAGGTTAAGGTTGAGTTCCGTCCTTCCGAAATTGTTAACATAACCGTTGAGATAAAGCTTTTCAGAAATATCCGGTTTTTGCAGTTCCACATTAATCTGTCCGGTCATGGCTTCATAGCCATTCACTACTGATCCGGCACCTTTTCCTATATCAATCGCCTGAATCCAGGTGCCGGGTATAAAATTCAGTCCGAATGTAGTAGCCAGTCCTCTTATAGAGGGAATATTTTCAGAAACCGTTTGTATATAAGTTCCGCTCAGTCCCAGCATCTGAATTTGCTTTGAACCCGTTACAGCATCACTATAGGACACCGAAATGGAAGCATTCGTTTCAAAACTTTCAGAGAGGTTACAGCAAGCTGCCTTTGCCAGCGCCCTGGAAGTAATAATTTCATTCTGAATAGGAGAAAGACGATCCATTGATACTGAATTCCCGCGAATGACCACACCATCCAGTGTTTGTTCACTCTTCAGAATAACTTCAAGAGTACCCGGTTTGTGTACATGCAATGTATCATTCTGATAACCTACATAGCTGAAAACCAGCAGATGATCTTTGCCATTCAGCGGTAAAGAAAAATACCCTTCTGCATCTGTAACTGTACCGTTAACAGTACCTGCCCACACTACATTGGCACCTTCCAACGGCTCTTTTCCGTTGGAAGCAGCTTCAAACACTTTGCCTTCTACACGCTGCGCCTGCACGGCAACCGGTGTAAGAAAAACACTCAATACTATAATATATCGTAACATACTGATGATCATAAAATAAAACCCAGACTACAGGTTCTCCCTCAGAGAACCACAAACACTGCTTTTACAAAAAAACAGTTTTAAAATCCGGGAAATATCAAATCAGAAATGTCTGGACGTGTACTAGCAGGCTTCGTCCGAAAAGCCGGGGGGATATATCAGCAATCAGGGGTTTCAGCAGAACCTCCTGAAGCTGAATTTTGAACACCGGAACCCATGAGAGCAACGATTCCGGAATAATAAAGGGGGTAAAAGCTTTGAGTACTTTCAGAAAGGAAATCTGGGAAGATGATACCACTTCCACTTTCCCGTACTTATTATGATCAGAACAGCATGCCTTTTTGTGAAAGGCAGGTGCGTCATAGCTGATCTCCGACGATTTATGTTCCATGGAACAGGTAGCCTGCTCCTCCTGAAAAAAGTGATAACCCGTCAGATTGACTGATTTCCCTTTCATCATACACTGGTGCTCAACCATACCGACCCCGATGTTGCCAAACAACACCAGAAACGCCATGATCATCGTCAACCGTCTGTATAATTTATTAGGAATCATAATACAAAGTTACCACTTGTTACGTCATTTTTACAATTTAGTGTTAAAATCGGGGTGCATCAGGCAATTTTTTCAGCCGAGAATCCGGCTTTTCTCAATGCTTCCACCACTTCATCACTTGTGAAATCACCTGAAGCTGTTAGTACTTTTTCAGGTGAAGCCAGGTCTACTGACCATTCAGTTACACCTTCAATACCATCAAGGTAAGGCGTAGCGGTGGCCACACAGCCACTGCATTTCATTGAAGTTTTGTATTTTATGTTATTCGTTTCCATTTTTCCTGAAGATTTAATTATACTGCAAAAATAGAAAATCCGATAACGTATGCCATTACATAATTTCCGGTACGTTTTGCATCTTCTTGTGCTGAACAGATAATGTGCCAAAAAGATCCGGCAATACTACAGATGAATCTGAAAGGACATTATCTTTGAAACATGAAAAAAACTTTTGAATCAATGAGTGTCAGACGGCAGGAGCAACTGATGGCTTTTGACCGGTTGCTGACGATCATGGACGAATTACGTGAACAATGCCCCTGGGATCGTAAACAAACCATTGAAACACTCCGTCACCTGACCATAGAGGAAACCTACGAACTTTCGGATGCTATACTTGATAATGATCTGCAGGAAGTAAAGAAAGAACTGGGAGATATAGTACTGCATATTGTTTTCTACGCCAGAATTGCATCTGAGAGTAATACATTTGATATCGGGGATGTGCTTCATGCGATAAGCGACAAGCTGGTTTCAAGGCATCCGCACATTTATGGAGATTTCAAAGCAGAAACCGAAGAAGACGTAAAACGTAACTGGGAAAAACTGAAACTAAAAGAAGGAAACAAGTCTACCTTATCAGGAGTACCCGTCTCTTTACCTGCCCTGGTGAAGGCGATGCGCATTCAGGAAAAGGCCCGGGGTGCAGGTTTTGACTGGGACGACAAGTCGCAGGTATGGCAGAAAGTAGAGGAGGAACTGAATGAATTTAAAAGCCACGTCAATATTGATAGTGGTGAAATTGAAAATGAAGCGGAAGCAGAAGGTGAGTTTGGAGATCTGTTGTTTTCATTAGTAAATTATGCACGTTTTGCCAATATTAACCCCGAAACTGCCCTGGAAAGAACCAATAAAAAGTTCATCAGCCGTTTTCAGTTTATGGAAAAAGCGGCTCTGGCAGACGGCAAAGTGCTGAGTAATCTGACGCTGGAAGAAATGGATGTATACTGGGAGCTCGCCAAAACCAATTTGTGAAATATGTCATCACATCATATTGTAAGGGATAAGCAGGAACCCGCTCTTATTATAGCCAACGGCGAAGCATGCCAGCGAGATTTGCTGGATCAGTTGCTTGAATGGAGCCCGGTAGTGGTTGTACTGGACAATGCCATTTACAGGGTATTGGAACTGGGCATCAAAGTGGATATCTGGCTGGGTGATTTTGACGATAGTCACGACTTTGAGCATATTATGGAAAAACAATACCCCATAAAAATCATCCATACGCCTGATCAGGAAAAGACAGATCTTGAAAAAGCCATTGATTATCTGATAAACAATGGCTTTCCGGCGGCCAATATCGTTTGGGCAACCGGCAGAAGAGCGGATCACAGTATCACCAATATGACGAATCTGGTGCGCTATAAAAGTCAGATCAGACTGGTGATGATCGATGATTATTCAAAAATTTTTCCTGTTAACCATGTTTTTGAAAAGTGGTATACAATGGGAACTCCCATTTCGCTGATACCTGTCGGGGAAGCAAGCGGCATTACCACACAGGGTTTAAAATATCCTCTCCGGAATGAAGCACTCAAACTGGGTTACAGAACAGGCAGCAGCAATGAAGCTGTTACGGACGGATTTGTCAGTATTTCAGTAGAAGAAGGAGATTTACTGATTATGGAATGCTGGGACTAAGGTTTCAGAGTTCCAGTACGGCATTGTTACGGAAACGGTCATGCTCTCCGTATTTTACATATCCCAGCTGGTTGGTCAGCATACGGGTCTTACCAATCTGAAATTCGGGAATATTGGTATGATGATGACCAAAAATCCAGGCATTGGCTTCTGTTGCCGTAATGAGATCTGACAATTCATCCGCGAAGGCTTCATTTAATGGATCTCCGCTATATTGCCTGGGGTAATTCATAAAAGTTGGTACATGATGAGAAACCACCACTTTTTGCCTGTCGGCATGATCCTTTAATGTACTTTCCAGAAATCTGACAGACGCCTGATGCAACATATTGAAGTGATCCGGCACAAAACGCTTGTCATTACAGGCAATCACCCGAAAGTCAGTCAGTCCCCGTTGAATAAGCCAGGCATTTTCAGCACTAATATGGGACCATAAGGTTGAAAAAAGAAAAGTTACATCGCCCAGATCAATCGCTACATTATTCACCAGCCAGACATTCTCTCTGATTTTCTCCACGAAACTACCTGATCTCATACTTACATCATCATGGTAATATTCATGATTCCCGGGTACCCAGTAGACTGTTTCATAATCTCGTGAAAGCTGGTTAAAAAATTCTTTATGCTTATGCATTTCACAAAACGGAACGATATCTCCCGCCAGAATCAATACCTCTCCGACCCTTTCAAGCGGGTTTGCACTCAGAAATTTAACATTTTCAGGGAATTCAAGATGCAGGTCCGAACAGTATTGTATCCTCATCATACACAACAGGTTACAGGAGTACAGAACAAATATAATGAAACCGGCCCGGAAACCACAGCGAAAATACCGGTAATCATCAGATACTGAATCTCCTGAAAGAACATTTGTCCTGCAGTATATTAACCGATGTAATCAGGAAATGTTGATATAAAAAATCGTGCACCTGCAGCTCATAAACAACTGCAAATGCACGAAAGCTATTCTGGAAACTAATATGCTCCTTCTATTTCTTATTAAACCCTTCAAACTCCCTGTGCCCTGCTTCTTCATAGAGGCGTTCTTCAGGCAGATTACGGAAATAATCATAGGTTATCTTTAAGCCCTGATCACGGGTATATTGCGGCTCCCATCCGAGAATTTCCTTCGCCAGCGTAATGTCAGGCTGCCGCTGCTTCGGATCATCCTGTGGTAGCGGCTTATACACCACTTTCTGGTCGGTACCGGTCAGACGGATAATCTCTTCAGCAAATTCGCCGATAGTGATTTCAGCAGGATTGCCAATATTCACAGGCAGAGCATAGTCGCTAAGCAGTAATCTGTAAATACCCTCTACCAGATCTGCTACATAACAGAAAGAGCGGGTCTGTGATCCGTCACCGAATACGGTCAGATCTTCCCCTCGTAGTGCCTGACCGAAAAAAGCCGGCAATACGCGTCCGTCGTTCAGCCGCATCCTGGGACCATAGGTATTAAAGATACGAACGATACGGGTTTCCAGTTGATGATAACGGTGATACGCCATGGTAATGGCTTCCTGATAACGCTTGGCTTCGTCATAGCAGCCACGCGGACCGATCGGATTGACATGGCCCCAATACTCTTCATTCTGCGGATGAACAAGCGGGTCGCCATATACTTCAGAAGTGGAAGCAATCATAAATCTTGCTCCTTTGGCACGTGCCAAACCTAAGAGATTATGAGTTCCCATAGCACCGACTTTCAGGGTCTGGATCGGAATTTTAAGATAATCGATCGGACTCGCAGGAGATGCAAAATGCAGAATATAATCCAGCTCACCCGGTACATGTACGAATTTGGTAACATCATGATGGTAGAACTCAAAGTTGGGTTCCGGCATCAGGTGCTCTATATTTCGCATATCTCCGGTAATCAGATTATCCATACCGATGACATAATAGCCTTCTTTGATAAATCTGTCACACAAATGTGACCCTAAAAAACCCGCTGCTCCGGTAATTAAAACTCTTTTCATATCTATGGTTTGTGCACAATTTACAATTTCAGGAAACGACCCCTCTTCCTATGCTATGGTAAACATAGCCTAATTCTTTCATTTGATCCAGTTCGTACAGATTCCGGCCGTCAAAAATTACTTTATTTTTCAATAATGACTCCATTCTTTCAAAATCCGGAGTACGGAATTGCGGCCATTCTGTAAAAATCATCAACGCATCTGCATCCCGGAGTGCTTCATAAGGGCTGCTTGCATAGGTAATCTCAGGAATCTGTTTTTTTACATTTTCCATAGCTTCGGGGTCATAAGCTACAATTTCTGCCCCGCTTTCCAGTAAAACCTTAATGTTTTCCAAAGCCGGTGCCTCCCGGATGTCATCCGTATAAGGCTTGAAAGCCAGGCCCCAGACTGCTATTTTTTTCCCTTTCAGATTTCCGTTAAAATGACGGTCAATCAGTGGCAACAACTTTTTCTTCTGATCGTCATTCACTTCCATAACCGATTTCAGAATACGGAAATCATACCCGAAATCTTCTGACGTTTTAGCGAGCGCCTGCACGTCTTTCGGAAAGCAACTGCCGCCATAGCCAATCCCGGCAAAAAGGAAACGCTTGCCTATCCGGCTGTCAGTTCCGATACCTCTGCGGATATCATCAACATTGGCTCCTACTTTTTCTGCTAAGTTAGCGATTTCGTTCATGAAAGTAATTTTCATGGCAAGAAACGAGTTGGCGGCATATTTAGTCATCTCAGCTGAACGCTCATCCATAAAGATAATCGGGTTTCCCTGACGTACCAGCGGAGAATACAACTGCTCCAGTACTTTCTTCGCTTTTTCCGATCTGGTTCCGATTACCACGCGGTCGGGCTTCATAAAATCATCTACAGCGACACCTTCCCTGAGAAATTCAGGATTGGAAACCACATCAAAATCTACTTTTGCGTTTTTGGAGATAGCGTTGTGTACCAGTTCCGCTGTACCCACCGGAACCGTACTTTTATCAATGACAACCGTATAGTCCTGAAGCAGAGGTCCGAGATCATCAGCTACTTTCAAAATATACTTTAAATCAGCCGAACCGTCCTCACCCGGAGGTGTCGGTAATGCTAAAAATATAATCTTTGCGCCTTGTATACCTTCTTCAAGAGAAGTGGTGAATTTCAACCGCCCTTCATGGGTATTTCTTTCAAACAGCACATCCAGTCCCGGCTCAAAAATGGGAATTTCACCATTCTGCATCCGTTCTACTTTTTTCTGATCGATATCAACACATGTTACCTGATTTCCTGTTTCTGCAAAACATGTACCTGTCACAAGGCCTACATAACCTGTTCCGACTACCGCTATTTTCATGAAGTAAATTTTTGATTAAAAAGTGAAGTTTGTTCTAATGTGGACATGTTGTCAATGTAAGATAAATACAATGATCAATTTAGTTATGGAGCAAATTTACATGAATCATACAAAATCCTGCAAACATACCCTCTAAATTTTCTAAAGTAACGGATATGCAAAGCAGGTTATTGAAATACGGTCAGTTAATCACGCAGGTACAGTTTTATGGAATAAGGAGTCAAGAGACCACATTTACGGGATTTCCGTCACGAAAAGCGATGATATTATCAACAGTCCAGGCAAGCAGGCGGGTTCGTGCTTCAGTGCTCGCCCAGGCCTGATGTGGTGTTATGACACAGTTAGGTGCTCCGATCAGACTATTTCCGTTTACCGGTGGCTCAGCAGTCAGCACATCCAGGCCCGCTCCTGCTATGGTCTTGTTCCGCAAGGCCTCAGCCAGGTCACTCTCATTGATCAGACCGCCTCTTGCTGTATTGATCAGATAAGAGGTATTTTTCATTTTAGACAGGTTAACGCTGTTAATTATTTCCCGTGTATCTTCTGTCAGAGGACAATGCAGACTCACCACGTCGCTTGTCCCGAATAAGGTATCAAGATCTGTATAAGAAATATCTACATCCGTTTTTGCGGGATTACGCCGGTGTACCATCACTTTCATACCGAATGCCAAAGCGATGGCTGCTACCCGTTCTCCTATTCCACCCAGGCCAATCAGCCCCATAGTCTTACCTGACAATTCGGTCAGCGGTGATTTCCAGTAACAGAAATCCGGACATGCCTGCCAGTCTCCGTTTTTCACACTCTCATGATGCAATCCGGTTTTGGAAACCAGTTCCAGGAGCAAAGCAAAAGTATGCTGAGCCACTGAATCTGAACTATATCCTTTTACATTGGTCACGGTAATCTGATGATCTCTGGCTGCTTTCAGATCAATAATATCATAACCTGTGGCGGTTACGCCCACGTATTTCAGGTCAGGTAATGCTTTAAAATGCGATGCATTCAGTTTTATTTTATTGACCAGTACGATCCCGGCGCCGGCCGCTCTTTCCACAATTTGATCAGGAGCTGTTCTGTCATAAAAAACAACTTCTCCAAGATCCGTAAGCGGCTTCCAGTCCAGATCGCCGGGATTTAGTGTAACAGCATCCAGAAATACAATTTTCATATAGGTATCGGTTAAAGATTAAAATTCTAAATAAGCGAATACAATTTACAAATACCACATATTCATCCGGTTTTCCTGATCCAGGTGTTATTTCGTACTTTTGGGATATTACTATTTACGACAGGTTTCAAAACCTGTATTAACACAAGATGATCAACTATTTTTTTCTGAAAATAAAAGAAATTGAAAGGCATAATCCAGATACCGTTACTATTCATTTCTGGCATCCTTTCAACGAAATAATCGCTTATAAACCAGGTCAGTTTCTCACTGTCTTCATTCCATCCGGTGACAAAAAAGTCAGGCGTTCTTATTCGCTTTCCAGTTCTTCATTTACCGATATTTCTCCTGCGATTACCGTTAAGCGTATCCACGATGGAATTGCTTCTGCCTATCTGATTGATCAGGTAAAGGTCGGGGACGTACTGGAAGTGATGGAACCTATGGGACAATTCTGCATTGAACCTCACGAAGACGTAACACGCCATATGGTGATGATCGGTGCGGGAAGCGGCATTACGCCGTTAATTTCGATGATCAAGTCGGTACTCATCGTTGAAGGAGAAAGTACAGTACATCTTCTGTATGGAAACCGCAATCAGGCACAGGTTTTGTTTGAAGATCAGCTGAACAAGCTGGCACAGAAATATCCGGACAGATTCAGCATACAACAAATACTCAGCCAACCGGAAGACGGCTGGCAGGGCGACAACGGAAGAATCAATAAAGCGTATGCGCTCAAATACCTTTCTGCACTGCCCGAAAGTATTTTACAGTCTGCAGACTATTACCTGTGCGGCCCTGCCGGAATGATGGAAGAAACCATGGACGCACTCCAGGTCCTGGGGGTGTCACAGGAGAAAACCCATAAAGAAAGCTTCCTGAATCCTGGCTTGCTTGATAGCATTTTAAGTAAAAATGAAGCCAATGCCCCCAAAACCCGTACCATAAAACTCAGGTACGAACGGGAAGAATATGATCTGGAAGTAGCCCCTCATCAGACTGTCCTGGAAGCAGCACTGGAACTGGATATTGACCTTCCCTATTCCTGTCAGGCCGGGATGTGTACTGCCTGTCTGGGTAAATGCCTTTCAGGGAAAGTAAAAATGGACGAGGACGAATCGCTTACCAAAGCAGAAATTGAAGCGGGTTATATCCTTACCTGCGTATCCCATCCGCTCACAGATGATGTCATTATCGAAGTGGAATAAAAAAATTACCTTCCGGCCTATATGATAAAAACCGGAAGGTATTTATATCAATCATTTTATTTTGTCAGGCGCGAAATGGCTTCTTTCAGAGTAACAATTTTAGCCAGCGCATCGGCTTCTTTCTGCCGTTCTTTTTCGAGTACTTCAGGTTTGGCATTCTGAACAAACTTATCATTGGAAAGTTTTTTACCAACGGAAACCAAAAAGCCTTCGGTATAGGACAATTCCTTTTGCAGGTTTTCCAGTTCAGCCTCCACATCCAGCTCATCAGCCAGATTCAGAAAGAACTCATCCGACTTAACCAGGAAAGAGGTCCCTTCTGCTGTATCCTGCACATAAGTAATTTCACCCACATTAGCCAGTTTCACGATCAGATGTTCTACAGAGCTATAAAAACCGGGAGTATTGCTGCGGATAGCCAGAGGCAGCACCACTTTCGGGCTGATATTCTTAGCGTTTCTCACGTTCCGGATCGAGGATACGATTTCAGTTAATACGTGAAACTGCTCCAGTAAACGCTGATCAACAGTACCTGCAACAGGGAATGTTGCAATACAGATGGAATCGTTTTCATTCCGTTCCTGAATATTCTGCCAGATTTCTTCCGTAATAAAAGGCATAAACGGATGCGCCAGTTTCATCAGATGCTCAGTGAAGGAAAGCGTGGCGTCCAGTATATGTTTCTGAACAGGTTCTCCAAAGGGGGGTTTTACCATTTCCAGGTATTGTGAACAGAAATCATCCCAGATCAGCTTATACACTGCATTCAAAGCATCTGAAATTCTGAATTTATCAAAATGATCATGAACTTCAGTCAGTGTCTGGTTCAATCTGGCTTCAAACCATTTTATTTCTACAGGAAGGTCCGTAACAGATGATTCCACGACGGTCCAGCCTTTCACAAGACGGAAAGCGTTCCAGATTTTATTACAGAAATTACGTCCCTGCTCAACAAGTTTCTCATCAAACGGCAAGTCATTACCAGCCGGGGAACTGAACAGCATACCGGTACGGACACCATCGGCTCCGTATTGGTCGATCAGGTCAATCGGATCAGGTGAATTACCTAGTGATTTAGACATTTTCCGGCCTTGCTTATCCCTTACGATGCCCGTCAGGTATACATTTTTAAACGGATAATTACCACGATATTCATACCCTGCCAGAATCATCCGTGCCACCCAGAAAAACAATATTTCCGGCGCGGTTACCAGATCATTGGTCGGATAGTAATAGTTAACATCATCATTTTCAGGCTCCTTTATACCATTGAAAACGGAAATCGGCCATAACCATGATGAAAACCAGGTATCCAGTACATCCTCGTCCTGCTTAAGATCTTCTTCTGTAAGGGCAAAAAGCTGTAATTCGTGCTGTGCTTTCCTGAGTGCCTCCCTTTTCGAGCGGGCTACAATTACCGTTCCGTCATTAAGGTAATAAGCAGGAATGCGATGCCCCCACCACAGCTGACGGCTGATGTTCCAGTCACGGACATTTTCCATCCAGTGGCGGTAGGTATTTTTAAATTTAGGCGGTATCAGCTTAATCGTGTCATTCATTACATTTTCCAAAGCAGGCTTTGAAATCCTGTCCATCCGCAGAAACCATTGTTCAGACAACCGGGGTTCAATAACCGCGTTGGTACGCTCGGAATGACCGACATTGGAAGTATATTCCTCTGTTTTCAGCAGATAACCCGCTTCATCAAGCATTTTAATAATCTTCTTACGAGCCACAAAACGGTCTTCCCCGATCAGAATCTGTGCCTTTTCGTTCAGCTTACCATCTTCTGTAAGCAGATCAATCACAGGCAGGTTGTGCTTCTGACCCAGGGCATAGTCATTCTGATCATGCGCGGGTGTGACTTTCAGACAACCTGTTCCGAATTCCCGGTCCACATATTCATCTGCAATAACAGGAATCCGGCGGTTAATCAAAGGCACCAGTACATCCTTTCCGATCAGGTGGCTGTAGCGATCATCTTCAGGATGCACACATACTGCCACATCAGCCATAATCGTTTCCGGCCTTGTGGTAGCAATGGTTAACGATTTTTCCTGATTATCGGCCAGCCGGTACTGAAGATACACCAGTTTCTGATGTACTTCTTTCATGATGACCTCTTCATCAGAAACCGTTGTCCTGGCTTCAGGATCCCAGTTCACCATGCGGTGTCCGCGATAGATATCCCCTTTTTCATAAAGATCAACAAATACCTCAATCACCGAGTCGTACAAGTCGGGCTCCATGGTGAAGCGCGTCCTTTCCCAGTCGCAGGAAGCACCCAGCTTGCGCAGCTGGGTCAGGATAATCCCACCGTATTTATGCGTCCATTCCCAGCAATATTCCAAAAACTCATCCCTTGTGAGATCCTTTTTGTTAATCCCGCGCTCTTTGAGCATAGCCACCACCTTGGCTTCAGTCGCGATGGAGGCGTGGTCAGTACCCGGCACCCAGCAGGCTTCTTTTCCTTCCATTCTGGCTTTCCTGACCAGAATATCCTGAATCGTATTATTCAGCATGTGCCCCATGTGCAGCACACCAGTTACGTTTGGTGGAGGAATAACAATCGTATATGGTTCTTTATCCGGATTTGGCCTGGAATTAAAATACTGATTCTGCATCCAGTATTCATACCATTTAGCCTCAATTTCACGTGGCGAATAGGTCTTTGAAATCATCGTTTTTTCTGGGACAAATAAATAAAGTGACAAAGATACCTGTTCCGGCAATCAATGTCACTTTTCACTAAATCTTTCTAAATAGTTAACAGACTGCCGGCTTATTTTTCGCCTACCATATCTTCAGGTTTTACCCATTCATCAAATTCTTCCGGTGTGACGTACCCAAGGGCGACAGCGGTTTCTTTGAGGGTCGTACCGTTTTTATGAGCAGTTTGCGCGATTTCAGCCGCTTTATAATATCCGATCCTGGTATTAAGCGCTGTGACAAGCATCAGTGAATTATTCACGTGATTTTTGATATTGGGAAGAATAGGCTCAATACCCACAGCACAGTTGTCGTTGAAAGAAACGGCAACATCTCCCAGCAAACGCGCTGAATGCAGGAAGTTATAGGCCATCATCGGCTTAAATACGTTGAGTTCAAAATGGCCCGTAGCACCACCGATGTTGATTGCTACATCATTTCCTAATACCTGCGCGGCCACCATGGTCATGGCTTCGCATTGGGTTGGGTTAACCTTACCAGGCATAATAGAACTGCCAGGCTCATTATCAGGAATATGAATTTCTCCGATACCTGCACGGGGGCCAGAAGATAACATACGGATATCGTTTCCGATCTTCATCAGGCTTACTGCTACGGTTTTCAGAGCACCGTGTGCTTCTACAATAGCATCATGAGCGGCCAGAGCTTCAAATTTGTTTTCGGCAGTGATAAACGGTAATCCGGTCAGGCCGGCAATATGCCCTGCCACGTTTTCATCGTACCCTTTAGGTGTATTAATACCGGTACCTACGGCAGTACCGCCCAAGGCCAGCTCCGAAAGATGCGCCAATGTATTGTTTATGGCTCTCAGACCATGATCAAGCTGAGACACATAACCTGAGAACTCCTGTCCGAGCGTCAGCGGAGTAGCATCCATAAAGTGTGTACGGCCAATCTTAACCACATCTTTAAATGCCTCGGATTTCGCTTTGAGGGTATCTCTGAGTTTGGTAAGGCCGGGAATTGTTACTTCATTAAGGATTTTATAGGCAGCGATGTGCATCGCCGTCGGGTAAGTATCATTTGACGACTGCGACTTGTTTACATCATCATTAGGATGCAGAAACTTCTGTTTGTCAGTCAGGCTGCCACCTTGCAATACATGTCCCCTGTAAGCAATTACTTCATTGCAGTTCATGTTTGACTGTGTCCCTGAACCGGTCTGCCAGACCACCAGCGGAAACTGATCATCGAGCTTTCCTTCCAGAATTTCATCACAAACCTTACCGATCAGCTCTGATTTTTCCTGAGGCAGAACACCCGCTTCAAAATTGGTAATGGCTGCGGCTTTTTTCAGATATGCAAATGCCTTGATAATTTCCTTAGGCATTTTGTTAATATCCTGCGCAATCGGAAAATTCTGGATGGAACGCTGGGTTTGGGCACCCCAATACACGTGCGCAGGCACCTGAACCTCGCCCATCGTATCTTTTTCTATACGGTACTCCATTGTATATGGTACAAATTGATTGTTAAACAAATAAGAAAGGCCAAAGTTAAGGGAGTATGTACAAATTAGCGTATAATTTCAGCGAAAATAAATACCTGAATTCCGAAGCCGTCAGTTCAGCAGCAATGTAACAATCAGAAAACCACAATTGAAAAAACCGAAAACAATCCGATTTCAGCATTCATATTCTGCGTATATTTTCTTTTATTAGCATATTGAAAATTTAAGATCTGTTTCAGCAGAGTAACATTAATTTAATACAATTATGCTTAGTCGTGTTGCTAATTCTATTTACTGGATGAACCGTTACATGGAGCGGGTCGAAAATTATGCAAGGTTTGTTGGTGTCAATTTTAATCTGGCACTCGATTTACCGGGAGGAATTGACGAACAATGGGAACCTCTCCTGGTTGCTACTGCAGACAATACCGGATTTTATGAAAAATATTCACACCCTGAACGGGAAGATGTTATTCACTACATGACCTTTGATAAGTCCAATCCGAATTCTATTTTCAGCTCACTGAGCGAAGCAAGAGAAAACGCCAGGACGATCAGGGAAACCATCAGCCGTGAAATGTGGGAATCCATTAATACATTTTATTTATGGCTTAAAGATGCCTCTCCTGAACAATTGAAGGATCTGGAACACATGCAGGACTTTTTCACCAGTATCAGGCAATCCTGTCAGCTGTTTCAGGGAATTGTGGATTCTACTTTTATGAGAAACGAAGCCTGGCATTTCGGACAGCTCGGCCGCTACATTGAACGGGCTGATAAAAGCTCGCGGTTTCTGGACGTTAATTATTTTTCATTGATGCATGACAGCAATCAGGGCAACTCCACGCTTGACCTGATGTTGTGGAATGCGGTGCTGAAGTCCGTAAGTGCCTATAATATGTATTGGCAGACTTTCCGTAAAATCAACCCTCAAAATATTGTTTCCTTTTTAATTCTTGACAAAAATTTCCCCCGCTCAATTTTCTATTGCATAAAACAGGCTGAAATTTCACTGTATGCAATTGAAGGCAGCTCCCCTGAGCTGGGCTGTACCAATCTGGCAGAAAAACGGATCAGTAAACTCAGGGCGGCAATGGAATATACAGAAATTGAAGATATTTTCAAGACCGGGCTGCATCAGTACCTTGACGAATTCCAATCATTTAACAACAAGCTCGATTCGGCGATTTATGATTTATATTTCGGTCTTAAACCTGCGCAAAGCACACAAATATGGCAGGACAGACAATTGCAGAATCAGTAATCATTTGCCGTATTGTTTAGCTAAATTTGCAGTACTTACCTTAAAACACTATTAAAAACCAATTTATGACCTATTGTCTGGGTATTAAAGTTGAATCAGGTTTAGTGGCTATCGCCGACACCCGGCTAACGTCGGGTACTGAAGTTTCCACTAACCGGAAACTATCTGTTCATCAGCTTGAAAATCATTCTCTGTTTATCATGACTTCCGGTCTTCGGTCAGTCCGTGATAAAGCGATTACCTATTTTAATGAAGTACTTGAAAACCAGGACGCGTCATTCAAGAAACTATATCAGGCCGTTAATGCTTTCGGAAACCAGGTTAAACGCGTGGCAGAAGAAGATAAAAAATCACTTCAGGAGGCCGGGCTTTCCTTTAATTTATTTTCTATTGTAGGCGGACAACTGGAAAATGACGAAGAACACAAACTGTTTCTGTTATATCCGGAAGGTAACTGGGTGGAAGTAGGCACCGGCTCTCCGTTTGTCATTATTGGTAACTCGGGATATGGGAAACCCCTTTTATACCGAAGCCTGAGGTACGATTCGTCCATGAAGCACGCACTTAAAATCGGATTCCTTTCCTTTGATTCCACCCGTGTGAGCTCCAATGATGTTGACTATCCGATTGATGTACTGATTTATGAAAAAGATTCCTTTCATATCACAGAGCATCGTTATGAAAAGGACGACCTTGATTATGTCGGTAAGCAATGGAATGCCCTGCTGACAAATTCAGTACAAAAATTACCCCACGACTGGACGGAAGCTGTTTTTTCAAAAAAAATCCTGAAGCAATGAGGTTATCAGTCCTTCACCGTCTGCAATACAGCTATGAAGGCAATGTCAGACTGAATCCGCATACCCTGTATTTATACCCAAGGCTTTATCCCCATCAGCAACTCATCAGTTATCAGCTGAACATCAGCCCTTCGCCGTCCAAGGTGATCCAGAACACCGACGCAGAAGGAAACATACAGCAGATTGTCTATTTCAGTCCTGACCTGACAGGGCATCTGACAGTCGAGGCTCAGATGAGTATTGAATCATTACCCATTAACATGCTGGACTTTGTGCTGTTCCCTTTTTCAACGCAAAAAATCCCGTTTCAATATCCGGCACAACTCATGAAATACCTTTCGCCCTATCTGTTTCCCGGGCAAAACAATCCTTATATTGAACACTTTGCCAGAAAAATAGCGTCATCTGTTAATTGGGAAACCGTACCGTTTCTGGTTGAATTAACCAAACAGATTCAAACCGGTTTCAGCTATAACAAAAGAGAAACAGGCCAGGCTTTACCACCGGAAGAAACGCTTCGTACTAAATCAGGCTCATGCAGAGATTACTCCCGGTTATTCACAGCAGCCTGTTCAAGTCTGGGAATTGCCTCACGTTTTGTCAGCGGATACCTGTTTGGCAATACCCAGCAGGAACATGAATTACATTCGTGGGCGGAAGTGTACCTGCCAGGCGCCGGATGGAGAGGATTTGACCCGACAGAAGGAATGCCTGTCATCCATAAACACATCAGCCTGGGTGCATCCGGTGATTTTGATCAACTGGCGCCTGTAATGGGTAGCTTTAACGGCATCGGGAACTCATCGCTTGAAACATTGGTCGAATTGAATGAGTTGATTTAAATTATACTCAACTCTTCAACTTCCGGAACGTTGCTATGTTCAGAAAACCTGACGATCTCATTTATTAAAATGAGTAATCCGGCACGACAAAAGGTGATATCCGTTTAACTTCCGAAACTCACATCATCCGGACGAACGTCACATCCTAAAAATTTGTTATCCATAACCATTGGATAAAACTCCTCCATTTAATATTCATATTCCCTTTTAACAAGGAGGTAATTTCATTATTTTTGCATTCTAAACAATAAGTAAACTGTGACTTTAATAACATCCATCTCGGGAATCCGGGGCACCATTGGAGGAAAACCAGGAGAGTCTTTAACTCCTCAGGACATCGTTAAATTTACCGCTGCCTACGGCACCTGGCTTAAAAGGAACAATCCAGGTAAAAATCAGGTAGTTCTGGGACGGGATGCCAGATTATCAGGCGATATGGTAAGCCGCATTGTTGCCGGCACCCTACAAGGCATCGGACTGAATGTTATTGATCTTGGCTTATCAACAACACCTACTGTAGAATTTGCCGTTCCGCTTGAAAACGGGATCGGCGGAATTATTATTACCGCCAGCCACAATCCGATTCAGTGGAACGCACTGAAACTGTTAAATGCCGATGGTGAATTCCTTTCTGAAACTGACGGAGCAGAAGTACTTGCGCTGGCAGAAGCACAGGATTTTGATTTTGCAGAGGTGAAAAAACTGGGCAGCTACCAGACCAAAGACGATTATATAGATCTGCATATTGCACATATACTGACCCTACCTCTTGTAGATATTGAGGCTATCAGAAATGCTAACTTCAGAATAGCCGTTGATGCAGTCAATTCGACCGGTGGAATTGCAGTCCCGAAATTACTGGAAGCACTGGGTGTCAGAACTGAAAATATTACTCCTATCTACTGTGAGCCCACAGGGCATTTTCCTCATAATCCGGAGCCGTTGCCTGAACATTTGCATGAAATTATCTCTCATGTCAAAAACGGCAGCTATAATCTGGGGATAGTCGTTGATCCTGATGTTGACAGGCTGGCATTCATTTGTGAGGACGGATCGGTATTCGGAGAAGAATATACCCTGGTTGCGGTAGCAGATTATGTATTAAAGCACAATCCGGGTAATACAGTTTCCAACCTTTCTTCAACCGCTGCACTCAAAGACGTAACACTGAAAGCGGGCGGCCGCTATTTTGCCTCAGCAGTCGGAGAAGTTAACGTAGTAAATGCGATGAAGGAACACAGAGCCGTAATTGGCGGAGAAGGTAACGGAGGTATTATCTACCCTGCTTCTCATTACGGACGCGATGCATTGGTGGGCATTGCCTTATTTCTGAGTCATCTGGCCAAATTCGGCAAGTCGGTATCCATTCTGAAAAAATCGTATCCGGGCTATTTTATTTCTAAAAACAAAATTGAACTGACTCCGGATATTGATGTGGATAAAATCCTTGAGAAAATCCAGACAAAATATTCAAAACACCCCGTGACAACGATCGATGGTGTCAAAATTGAATTTGACAGAGAGTGGGTCCACCTCCGCAAATCAAATACAGAGCCGATTATCAGAATCTATTCAGAATCTGAAGTGATGACAACAGCTGAAAATCTGGCCAGAAAGATTATTTCTGATATTAAGGAGATCATTTCCGAACCTCAGGCATAATATCGTTTAAATACACTTCATCAGACTTATGAACGCATATCTTGATAACGCCGCCACTACTCCGCTTGATCCGTTGGTACTGGAGGAAATGTTGCCTTATCTGACCAGTCAGTTCGGAAATCCTTCCTCTATTCATGCCCATGGAAGGAAAACGCGCACAGCGATTGAAAGAGCACGTAAAAAAGTAGCCGAATTACTGAATGCTGCACCAGCTGAGATTTTCTTTACCTCCGGTGGTACAGAAGCAGACAATACCGCCATACGCGGATCTGTCGAGGGTTTGGGCATCACTCACGTAATTTCTTCTCCGCTTGAACATCATGCCGTAGAACATACGATCAGTTACCTCGAAAAAAGAGGGCTGATAAAGGTAAGCCTGCTTGAAACCGACCGGCATGGAAACCTTAATATGGATCAGCTGAAATCCTTGCTGGAAGCGCATCCCGGCTCACTGGTATCCCTTATGCATGGTAATAATGAAATCGGGAATATGCTGGATATTCAATACGTAAGCGAACTTTGTGCAGCTTACAGTGCTATATTTCATTCAGATACGGTCCAAACCATGGGGCATTTCAGGCATGATATGCAGGCGTTGAAAACGGATTTCATCGTAGGCTCTGCACATAAATTTCATGGTCCGAAAGGTATCGGTTTTATTTATGCCCGCCCCGGGAAACGCATTTCACCCTTTATCCATGGTGGTGCTCAGGAACGCAATATGAGAGGAGGTACAGAAAACCTTTATGGTATTGTAGGACTGGCGAAAGCACTCGAATTAGCCTACCAGAACCTTGACGAGCATCGTGCTTATATAACAGGACTGAAGCAAGAGATGATCCGCCTGTTCAAAGAAGCCATTCCCGGTGTTGAGTTTAATGGCTTAAGTGCTCAGCCTGATAGCCTTTATACTGTTTTAAGTGTAAGTCTGCCCCCTACCGACCAGAATGACATGATTCTTTTCAACCTGGATATTGCGGGGATTTCCGCTTCGGGGGGCAGTGCCTGCTCCAGCGGAACAGACATTGGATCACACGTACTTACGGCTATCGGCGCAGATCCGGCCAGGCCGGGGGTGCGATTTTCCTTCAGTCGTTATACAAAACCGGAAGAAATCCGGTATGCCGTATCAACACTGGCTGACCTTTACCAGAACCACCTTACTTATTCCTCCTGATGATGCCAGCGCCGGGCGATTGTAAGGGTATAATTTAAATATTTTTCTATCCCTTTGTCATAAATAGCATTACCAAGCGACTCCCCGGTTTCGCTCAGGTTTTTATGCGTTTCATGTGATTCGAAGATTTTAGGCGATACAACGGAAGTCTGTTCCAGAAAACTAATCAGTTTGTTAATCAGGGTAGTCAGTTCAATACCCGGCCTGCGCCCTCCCCTGCCATTGGAAACACCTACCAGCCCGAACACCTTGTTATCAAAAAGAGAAGCAAAATCCTTTGTACCCAATTGATGTAACGCATTAATCAGTTCTCCGCTGGTTATCCAGTTATATTCAGGAGCTACTAACAAAATCAGTTCTGCCTGATTCCATTTTTCCGTCAGGTCCTTCTGAAAGGAAGAAAGATTATTTTTATCAACTGTTCCGCGGCCGATCATCGGAATGTCACAATTTTCAAAATCGCAGCAGGCTATTTCATGATTACCTGATTTTTCCAGAAGGCTTTTCAGATAGCGCTGTACTTTAACAGAGTTACTTTGTTGACGTGATGAAGCCGAAATAATGGTAATTTTCATATAAATGATTTTCTGTACCGGTCACCCGATTAAATTGGTAACCCAAAAGGAAAAACTGATTAAGCTATCTGTAACGATTCGCCAGGGCGAATAACGAAGATGCCGCTTATGAACTAAACCCTATACATTTTCTATGGTTTCCCTTACTCCCACCAGATCTTTCAGCAGGTCAACCCAGATCTGGCTGTCATTCAGACTTTCCACCAGGTCCCATCTCTCGCCACCCATTTCCAGGAACATATCCCTGTACTCTTCACCAACTTCAATGGTTGTTTCCAGACAATCTGCCACAAATGCCGGTGAAAACGCCAGTACTTTCTTTACTCCTTTACCGGCCAGCTCCTTCACCACGTCTTCGGTATAAGGTTGAACCCAGGGTTCTTTCCCCAACCGGGACTGAAAACAATTAGATATCTTTTCTGATGGAATATTCAAAGCTTCAGCCAGCAAACGGGTGGTGGCAAAACACTGCGCCCGATAGCAAAACTGATTTCTTTCCGTCATCGCATGACAACAGGTTCCCAGCTTGCATTGTGTTCCGGAAATATCGGCTTTGTGAATCTGTCTTTCCGGTAATCCGTGATAGCTGAACACAAAATGATCATATTGCTCCAGGTCAATGTATTTTCTGCCCAGATCCGCAAATCCTTTGACAAACAAAGGATGATCAAAAAACTGATTGACAAATGAAAGCTCCGGCAAGGTCTGCCAGTTTTTCATGACCCGCATCACTTCTTCATATACAGAGCCGGTAGTTGCAGAGGCATATTGCGGAAAAAACGGAATTACCTGTATGGAGGACAGATTCATTTTCTGCATCTCTGTCAGAACATCCTGAATCCCCGGATTTTTATAACGCATGGCCAGTTTAACAACATACTCCGCTCCAAGTTGTTCCTGAAGCATTTTTTCTACTGCATGTCCGTAAACCTTTAAAGGCGAACCTTCTTCCAGCCACACCTGCTGATATATCTTAGCCGACTTTGGCGCCCTGAACGGGCCTATGATTCCGTTGACCAGAAAAAATCTGTTCACAAACGGAATATCAATTACCCGGCTGTCCATCAAAAACTGAATCAGATAGCTTCTCACATCTCTGACCGAAGGACTATCCGGTGTACCAAGATTGACAAGTAAGACCCCCTTTCTTCCTTTATTTTTTTTCACTGAAACACGCTTCATAATGACCATGAGCAGCTCCTACAGAAGCTGAAGATATTTTTATGGTAAAAATACAAACCTAAAATGAGTAGTGCAAAGAATACATGGTAAATAAGACAGTGAAGGGATACCGATAATTAAAATAATCCTAAATATCATTTTAACAGAAGCCCCTTGATACAATTGCTCTTTCTATTTTCGTTGTACTCAAAATTCTAATTCACTTTTAATTTAATATGTACATTAATCACACTTCGTTCAAACGAGTTTCAGTTTATGCTATCCTATTGATGATCCTCTGGTTACCCCATATTCCAACTTACGGACAAATGGCGAAAGGTAGTCAACGATTTATGTTTACACCGTTTACTATGCTTGATGCCGGGCCTGGGCTGGGTTTTCATTATGAATTTATGGCTGCCAGAAATATGGCTGTCGTATTGCCCGGTTATATTGTGTTTGATAATGATCCTGCCCACTACCGCAGTAATGATAACTTTGTAAGTCACTATTTTGTACCTGGCGTTAAGTTTTATCCTGCCGGCCAGCACAAAGTAACCTACGGAATCGGTCCTTCGCTGATGCTGGGTTATGGTAACAAAAAATGGAGAGACAATCATCAGGATATACACGCACACCGGTTCAGAATCGGGGTCATCGCGATGAACTATGTTGACTTTCACATCACCAGCAAGTTTCTCATAGCATTGGAGGGTGGTCCGGGTATCCGCTATCTTGATCACTACTGGACAAAAAACCGTGGTGTTTCAGAAACATTTGAATTTACCGGTCAGTTTAGCTTCAAACTGGGATTCCGGTTTTAGAAAACTGTGGTAGATATAACAATCTTTCGTCGTCGTCAGATCAGAAATGTATATCAAAGCACGAACAACACGTATACACTTTCTATCTGATGACCTGGCATTTAACCGCGCTCAGTGTCTTTCAAAATTCAGTTTACGGACTGAATTTCTACGAAACACCAATCAGCCTCCAGATACCGGAGATAAAGAATAAAACCAAACCGACAGGCGTCAGCACTTTCCAGCCCAGATACATCAGCTGATCCACCCGTAACCGTGGCAGCGTCCAGCGCGCCCACATTTGAACAATTACCAGTAAAAATGACTTGCTTAAAATCCAGCATATACCTGTCAGATACCCCCATAAAGTACCAGGAGCCCCACTTGTCCATTCTGCCAGTTTAAGAGGCCCTATATTCGGCAAGGGCGTGTTCCAGCTACCCAGAAACAGCACTACGCCCAAAACAGAAACGAGCAGCATCATGCCATATTCTGACAACATCAGCACTGCATAACGCATGCCTGAATATTCAGTATGGAAGCCACCGACCAATTCTGATTCTCCCTCGGGTAAATCAAAAGGTGCACGGTTACACTCGGCCAGCGAAGCAATAAAAAACACAATAAAGGCTAATAACAGAAACGGATTGCGGACAACGTTCCAGGTCAGAAAGCCACCTACCTCTGAAACATTTATCTGAAGAAACTTCAACCCGAAAAGATAGTTTTCCTGCGAGGAATAAATCCCCTGCTGGTAACTTATTTCCTGCAAATCGAGCGTCTGAGCGACCATCACAACACAGAGAACAGATAACACCAGTGAAATTTCGTAGGAGATCATCTGAGCTATTGAACGCATAGCTCCATATAAGGAGAACTTATTATTGGACCCCCAGCCGGTCATCAGCAGCCCGATTACATCAATAGAAATGATCGTCAGCAGAAAAAAAACACCCACTGCAGCGCCTGATCCACCCAGTTCAGGAGCAAGGGGAATAACCGCATAGCCTGCAAAAACCGCTATAAAAATAATCACCGGACCGGTCAGGAACATCCATCTGTCAGCAGCTTTGGGCACAATATCTTCCTTTTGCAGCAGTTTCAGCAAATCAGCGAAGAGCTGCAATAATCCCCATTTCCCAACCTCCATCGGCCCAAGCCTGTCCTGAATAAATGCGGAAACTTTTCTTTCCAGATACACACCGATAATAACAAATCCCGGGACAAGTAAAAGAAAAACAATCAGAGTAACCGGCATGAGTAAATTGAGCTTGAAACAGGCAGAAAAATGTTACTTAAATTCCGTCTATCCAGACAGAATACCGCAAAAATAGAGAATTTATAGGTTCATCTGCCGAAATCTCGTTTTTATGTATATTTTTTTAAAAGCCTCCGAAATTTTAAATAACTTTGATTTCAACTTTTACACCATAAACTAAATAACCAAATATGTCAAAAGGACTCATTATCGTGATTATCCTCGCCATCGTTGTCGGCTTTTTTGGCTGCAGCACCTACAATGGTATGGTCACCAAAGACGAAGCTGTTAACAACGCCTGGGGACAGGTACAAAACCAATATCAACGCCGTGCAGATCTGATTCCAAATCTTGTCAATACAGTAAAAGGGGCTGCAGATTTTGAGAAAAGTACCCTCGAAAGTGTCATTCAGGCACGTGCTAATGCCACCTCAACCAACTTTACAGCAGATCAGCTGACGCCTGAAAATGTTGCTAAATTCCAACAGGCTCAGGAGCAGCTAAGTGGTGCTTTATCCCGGCTACTGGTAAGCGTCGAGAGGTATCCTGAACTAAAAGCTAATCAGAATTTCCTGGAATTGCAGGCACAGCTGGAAGGAACTGAAAACCGGATTACAGTAGCCCGGAATGATTTCAATAATGTGGTGAAGGACTACAACCAGACGGTAAGGGTATTCCCGGCTAATTTGTTTGCAGGTATCTTCGGATTTGCACAAAAAGGCTATTTTGAAGCCTCACAGGCTGCACAAACGGCACCTTCCGTACAGTTCTGACCGGTTTAAAAATTTAGTCCGCGCCATGCTCACCACAAGGTAGCATGGCGTCGTTATTAACAATCAGATAACCCGGCTACTATGTCACAACCACATTTGCTTTCGTATGAAGAGCAGGATCAGATTATTAATGCCATCAGGCAGACAGAGAAGCTTACTTCAGGCGAAATAAAGGTTCATATTGAGAAAAAATGCCCGGATAAAGATCCCGTAGCCCGGGTTCAGGTCATTTTCGAAAAGCTTGAGATGAATCAGACCCGGGAGCGTAATGGTGTACTGCTTTACCTGGCTTATGAAGATCATATTTTCTATGTCTATGGGGACAAGGGTATTTATGAAAAAACCCCCAGGGATTTTTGGGAAAGTACCAAAGAAAAAATGCGGTTACGATTTGCCAGAGAAGAATTTGTAGAAGGCTTCTGCGAAGGTATTGAAGAAGCGGGTACACAACTTGCAAAGTATTTTCCGGAGCGGAATGACAACCCTAATGAACTTTCAGATGATATTTCTTTCGGATAAACGTTCAATAATCATTTAATTCACGAAATACACACCCGCTTCTACACTGTTTTCGTTTGCTATGGATCAGGCACTATGTGGTGGTTCTGAGTTTAGAAAACAGATAAAACACTAACTTATTACAATCAACAAGCCATAGAATGAAAAATATAATCGGATTGTTTCTGCTCGTACTACTTACTTGTGTCAGGATACACGGTCAGAACATCCCGCCTGCACCTAACCCTCCCCGGCTCGTCAATGATTTTGCCAATCAGCTTAATGCTAACGAAAAACAAGAGCTCGAAAGAAAGCTGGTGAGCTATAACGACAGCACCTCTACCCAGATTACCATAGTGATTGTAAATTCCGTAAAACCTTATCCTATGGCTGATTACGCATTTCAGCTTGGGCGGGAATGGGGCGTCGGACAAAAAGAAAAAAATAACGGCGTTGTGGTTCTATGGGCCTCCGACGACCGTGAAGTCTTTATTGCCACTGGTTATGGTATGGAGGGTGTTTTACCTGATGCTCTGGCAAAACGCATCGTAGAGCAGGTCATTTTACCGGAATTCCGGAACGGGCAGTTTTACAAAGGACTGGACCGTGCAGCAGATACCATTTTCAAATACGCCACCGGCGAATATAAAGCAGATCCGAAAACCAGCTCTGACGAGTCAGTGGCTCCTCTTCTGATTGCCCTGGTTATTTTTATCATCCTGATCTTCTTTATTTCAAGAAGTAACAAAAACGATAAGGGAGGACCGGGTAACCGCTCCGGTAGCGGGCCTGTCTTCTGGCCCTATACCACCTATTCAGGCAGAGGACGCCATTCCGGAAACTGGGGCGGTGGCTTTGGTGGAGGATTCGGTGGCGGAAGCGGTGGCTTTGGCGGATTCGGTGGTGGTAGTTTTGGCGGTGGCGGAGCAGGAGGACGGTATTAGTTTGTATTGTGAGGCTGTACCCGAAGCTATATCCATCAACAGATCATGAATTTCGGAAGATGAAAACCACTGATCATTAAGATCCGAGCGGTATACAAATCCGTGATGCCTTTGCAACGCATTTAATTGTTGCCTGTAGTAATCCATCTGCTCATTATTTCCGGCTGTTATCATAATAAATGAGTCCGGCGTTTCCAGTATTGTTTCCGACTCCTGACCGGAAATCAACTCCTCGTGCATTCTTTCCCCTTGCCTTATTCCCGTTTTATGCCACATATCTGAAGGGGCTACGGCAGCCGCTATGTCTCCTATTCTCAACGATTTCATTTTCGGAATAAAAATCTCTCCTCCTTTCATCATCTTCATTACTTTTATCAGATAAACTGCAGCATCTTCCCGCCGGATACAAAACCGGGTCATTCCGGGATCAGTAATTGTTAAGCGAAGACCGTTTTGCTTCTGATGAAGAAATAACGGGATTACGGAACCTCTTGAAGCTGCGAAATTTCCGAACCTGATTACAGAAAACCGGCATCCGCTACCATAGCCCGCATTGTTGGCAGATATCATTAACTTCTCCATCAGCAACTTACTTGCACCATAAGCATTTACAGGAGCGGCAGCCTTATCAGTCGAAACGGCAATCACAATTTTAACACCTGATTCCTGAGCCGCCCTGATTACATTCTGTGTACCGGTGATATTTGTTTTAATACATTCCTCTGGGTTTTGCTCACAGGCAGGCACCTGTTTAAGTGCGGCAAGATGAAAAATATAATCTACATTGCAGCAAACCTCCTTCAACCGCTCATAGTCTCTGATATCACCCAGCTTCCAGCATATCCTTTTATTATTGCCATATTGCCCGGATTCTTCAAATTGTTTAAGCTCATCACGACTATAGATGATAATACGCTCAATATCAGAAAATTCTGTTATTATATAATGCAGCAAAGTGCCTCCTAAAGAACCTGTACCACCCGTCACCAGGATGGTTTTACCCGAGAAGTTAAGATACATAGCTTGGTGTGTATAGTTTAAAGCAATATACGAATAAACCCGACTAAATTATGAGTATGTTTTCATATTTTCCATACATCATGACAAATAATATCACGAATGTTTACTTCAAGAGAATTGATATAAAAAGCCCGAAGGGCTGAAATAATTACAGAAAAGCAAATGAACATTACTTGCAAAACCCCGCAAGAGGTGATATTTTCCTGCCTCTCTAATCAAACAAATCTATTGACTGTAAGCCCTGCAAAATAAATTCTGATAAGGTCGGATAGTATTCTGCAAGTCTCGTGATCGGCAGAATAAATATTAAAAGGACGTAAATGAGGAAAAGGTAACTTTCGGGAAAGATTTTCGATAGGCAGAAAATCATCGGCAACAACGGGATAGAAGGTTTTACCTGTTACCGGCAATTTCAATTCAGGGATTGTTTAGAATAATTGCACCTTATTGCAATAGCTCATCATTATAAATCAGCTAACAGCTGGAGATACTTTTTAACTATAATATTGGTAGAAAAGGTACTGGTTGCTTTATTTCTTGCTTCAATTCCCATTTGTGATCTTACCTCAAGCGGACTACCCATAAACTTCAGAATATTCCTCTCCAGATCATCAGCATCAGCCACTTTACAAATGAGGCCATTTACGTCATGATCCACCGTATGCCTGCACCCCGGAGCATCAGTGGTAATACATGGCTTACCCATTGCAAAAGATTCGAGGATTACTTTGGGAATTCCTTCCCTGTAAGATGGTAAGATAACCGCGTCAGATTTACAAATATATTTTCTGGTGTTTTTATCAAACCCAAGCATCTTAACATTATTTTCACTTTTCCACAACACAATATCATCCGAAGAAACAGCAGCAGGGTTACCTTCATCCTGATCGCCCAGCAACAGAAATGTTGTTTCAGGGTACACTTTTCTTATATTTCTGGCCGCTTCCATATATTCATAAACGCCTTTATCTTTTAAAAGCCGTGCTATCATCAGAAAAGTAAATTTCCCTTCTTCCTTTACTGCTGTCTGTTCACAGTAGGATGGATGATAAAACTCTGTATCAATACCCGACCCTGGTATTACTTCTGTTTTCTTACTCTTTACCAGCCTTTCTTTAACAAATAATGTTCTGTCATCTTCATTCTGAAAAAATATTTTATCTGAAAAAATAAAGGCAAGCTTATAAAGCATCTTTGCAATGGAGGAACTTGCTCCATTGTTCAGAAAAACATAGCCCAATCCCGTAACCGTGCTGATCGTTTTTACACCGGTCATAAAGCCGGCCAGACTGCCATAAATATTAGGTTTGATGGTATACTGTAACACAACATCCAGTTTCAGCTGCCGGTAAATAGTAGTCAGTTCAGCCACCAGAAGTATATCCCGAAATGGGTTTGTTCCTTTTCTTGACAGGCCTTTTACGATAGTCAGCTGGTGCCCTGCTTCTGTTAATTCTTTAGTGTGTTTATCCAGAGGAGCTATAATAAATACCTCATGGCCCGCAGACTGCAATGCAGTGATTAAACCCATTCTAAAGTTTAAAATGTTCCAGGACGTATTAGCTATTATTCCAATTCTCTTTTTCACAAATTTTTTAATTCTCCAAGATCAGGACAATTATCAAAGATAATAGTCGTGAACTTAAGGCAGGGTTAAAATTAATTCAACAAAAATGCTATTTCACCCAAAAAGACCATAATGAAATCACATATAATTTATACATCATTACCGTGTTATTCTCAACACTAAAACCTCAATGGGAAAATAAAATGGAAATGTATATATAAAAAATGAAATCTGAAAATTAGTACTTTTTATACAAATACAGTACAAAAACGGTACTACATTAGGTGTTAAATCCCAAAATGATTTAACCTGATCTGAAAACTACTATTTTGATTTGTGTATCCTCCTATTCCTCTCTTCAGAAATATTTGCATGAAAGTGTGATTTTAGCATAGTGTGCCTGGGTTATGGATTTAAACATTAAGTACAGAACTAAACAGGTATTCCCTTATTTTCTGGACAACGATACATTATTCCGCAATTTAATATATATGGGGAGATATCACCAAAACATATAAAAATTTCTTTATTTACATATAATAGTAATGATTCGGAAGATTATTTCAACGTTGATAAACTGTTGTCAGAAACTACCAATAATGCTTTAAAGGCAAAAGATAGCCTCTGACCGGAAAAGAGACTTTCAAAGACTCTTGAAATAGCTTATTGTTTCGGTAAGGCCTTCTCCGAACAAAACCTCAGGATTGTACCCGAAAAGGTGTTTTGCTTTGGAATAATCGGCTAAACTATGTTTTACGTCACCCGTTCTTTCTGCCTGATACTTTGGTTTTAAAGGGCTATTCAATTCTTCTGCTATCAATTGCGCCAGCTCATTAAGTGAAGTAGCCTGATTACAGGCAACATTTACCACTTCATGACTTTGCAGATTCTTTACCAATAATGCTTTTATATTGGCCTGCACTACATTTGAAATGAATGTAAAATCACGGGAAGTTTCTCCGTCTCCATTAATCAGCGGTGGTTCATTCCTGAGGTAGTTATTGATAAAAACCGGGATAACGGCTGCATAGGGGCCATTCAGATTCTGCTTGGGCCCAAATACGTTGAAATATCTCAGTCCGATGGAATGAAAGCCGTATATTCTCGAAAACACACCTGCATAAAGTTCATTCACCAATTTGGTAACAGCATACGGCGACAAGGGATTACCGGTTATTTCTTCTTTCTTGGGAAGTACAGGACTATCTCCGTAGGTAGAGGAAGAGGCGGCATACACAAGTCTTTTCACTCCCGCTTCGCGCGCTGCATTTAAAATGTTCAGATGGCCGGTGATATTTACATCGTTGGTAGTAAGAGGGTCATTAACAGAACGGGGTACTGAACCTAATGCAGCCTGATGAGCTACAAAATCCACACCTTTCATCGCTTCCTGACACGCTTTAAAATCCCGGATGTCTGTTTCGAGGAACTTTACATTGGGCAATGTAAGAAATGCGGAAATATTAGATAAGTAACCGGTAGACAGATTATCCATTATCCTTACCTCACCGGCTCCATATCTGACCAGGTACTCTACAAGATTTGAGCCGATAAAACCAGCCCCGCCTGTAATTAAAAAAGTATACCCTGATAAATCTTCCTGATGATATTTGTTCAATTTCATTATTAAAACAGAGGGGCTTTAATTTGAATTCTCATTCATCTATAGCCTGTATATTACTAAATATATGAAAACGATTTAAGGACAGATGCCTGCTTATAATCGCGCATCTACATCTTCCTTCCTGAAAATCCCTTTCACATCATAAACTACCGGTCGTTTACCTTCTTCATCACAAAACTCAATGTTCAGGAATGATTCATGCCCAACAGCAGCTATCACCCCATCAAAGTCACAAACTGCGGGCATTTCCGATAGCAGGTCAATCTGATATTCATGCTTTACTTCAGCAGCGCTTGCCCAAGGGTCATACACACTTACTTCAATGCCATAGGATTTCAGTTCCTGAATAATATCAATCACACGGCTGTTGCGGATATCCGGACAGTTTTCCTTAAAAGTAATCCCAAGCACCAGTACATTGCTGCCTTTTACTTTCTTATCGTTCTGAATCAGGATTTTCACCAATTGCTGTGCGACATAAGCACCCATACTGTCATTGAGCCTGCGGCCTGCCAGAATAATTTCCGGATTATACCCCACTTCCTTCGCCTTTTGTGCAAGATAAAAAGGATCAACACCTATGCAGTGTCCTCCGACAAGCCCTGGTTTGAATGGAAGGAAATTCCATTTGGTACCGGCTGCCTCTAACACTTCTGATGTATCAATATTCAGCAGATTGAAAATTTTAGCCAATTCGTTAACGAAAGCAATATTAATATCACGCTGAGCATTTTCAATTACCTTCGCCGACTCCGCAACTTTTATTGAAGTAGCCTTGAATGTCCCGGCCGTAATGATCGAACCATACAGCTGATCGACAACCTCCGCGACTTCAGGAGTAGAACCGGAAGTTACTTTTCTGATTTTGGTAACCGTATGCAGCTTATCACCCGGGTTAATCCTTTCAGGCGAATACCCGCAGAAAAAATCCTGGTTAAAAACAAGTCCTGAGATTTGCTCCAGGATCGGGACGCAAAAATCTTCGGTTACACCGGGATATACTGTAGACTCATATACAACAATGTCGCCCTTTTTCAGATTGCGCGCTACGGTTTCTGAGGCTTTTCTGACAGGTGTCAGGTCAGGATTATTGTACTGATCGACCGGAGTTGGAACTGTCACAATAAAAACTGAGGCAGCCTTAATATCATCAGGATCACTGGTAAAGGTCAGTTTAGCAGCGGCTTTCAGGCCTGCTTCATCTACTTCGAGTGTGTGATCATGAAAATTTTTCAACTCTTCTATTCTGGCCTTATTGATATCAAGGCCAATTGTACTATAAATCTTGCCAAATTCAACCGCCAACGGAAGTCCCACATACCCAAGCCCGACAATACATAGTGTCTGATTATTTTGAAGCATTTAATCTAAAATCTTTAGTGGATGGCGACAAATTTAATTGTTTATAGCAAATTATATAGTACGATTTACTTTTAATTTGATTCCATGCTTAATTTTTTCAGCATAATTCAACACATATCTTTTAATTGTTATATTGATCTTTTTAAATGATTTCGCTGTTTGATTACCACATGACATCATTGTAGCTGTGGATTCTGATCTCCCTTAACCATTTTCGTTAACGGCTTCCGCTCAAATTGTGCTTTATACCATTTCTGAAAACAAAAAAATGCCCAGACTCTGAAAGTATTATCAACCTTACCGTGAATATGATTGCTTACCAATGTCGCGGTTTCATAATAGTTAAAAATATTCTGCTTTGTCAGAAAAGACTTCTCTGTATAAGATTCAAGTTCACTTCTTAATTCAGAACGCAACCAATCCCCTACCGGTACTGCAAAACCTCTTTTAGCTTTGTCGAGAAACCTGTCCGGAAAATATTGCTTAAATGCCTCTTTCAGAATATGCTTTTTATCCCACCCTTTTATGAGGTAT
>JBEBXQ010000035.1:0-33980 GCA_040391535.1 Telluribacter sp.
TGAGGAAAGATATCCGTTTTTATAATCCTGTTTTCAGAGATTTATAAATAACGCCAGTTCGGGATACGCTTACGATCTGAAAATATCACCCGTTCCGGGTTCTGTAAGCGTTGTCTTCTTGCTGTTTCTATAATCATTCCACCACTTCGTGGTTTATTTTTAAGTCCGAAGAGCTGATAGCATTATAGAAAAGAGGGAATGCCCGTCTATTTAACTGAGATGCGGTGACAGGATACCAAACCCGGGCTGATGTTAAATAACATTGTCAGCACAATGATTTACCACAACAGTCCTTTATCACCGATACCGAGTCGTTTTGTAAACCGGGATGAAATGCCTGAGCGACTTGAGAAATAGCGTACGCTGGCACCAATGTAAGGAGCAGGTTGGGGAGAATATGCTTCCAGGTTCTCGCGGGCACTGTTAAAAGTACGTAAGGTCCTGAACCCTGTCATGCCCGCTTCCAGAGAAACATTCAATACTGTAAATAAGTGAAGATTGGCTGCAACCCCCAATTTCAGATGTTGATAATTACTACGTCGCAATAGTTTTTCTTCGGGTGTCTGTATTTGAAATCCGCCGCTGTAACCGTTCACACCGGCCATCATATCCACGTTAAACCAGGGACTTGTTTTGTAATTGACATTGGCGACAAAAGGCAAAATAGCCGTGGCACGCCAGTCACGGGAAAAGCGTTTATTGACACCTACGATAGGAATTACCCGCAGTTTCTGGTTGTAAATCAGAATTGACCCGTAAATCAGTTGAGATTGAAGGCCAAAAACACGCATTCGTGCCGCTCCGCCCCATAACCATGGCTGTGGAGTGAAGAAAGTTTCGTTAGATTCGGTTATGCCGATTCCGGCACCATATACCCATAGACGGTCTTTAACACTTGCCTGAAGCCGTATAGCACCAAGACTTCCTGTTTTATAGCCATTATCAGGTTTTTTTATGCCCGCAATCGTCGGTTGATGCTGAGTGAACTGTCCCACAATAACGGTATGAACAGCCCTTAAATCAAGCTTTTTCCTCAGGCTGTATCCCACCTGAACTTCGCTCTGTACAGGTACCATCCCGAAGAAGCTGGTCCTCGTCATGCCGTATTTGGTATCATTACCCATCTGAGACGGGCTGACATAGTCTGCCCGCAGGGTGGCATTGGGATAAAACATCCGGCTGAGGGTAAGTTGCTGAGCATGGGCTGATAATGACACGATCAGGGTACAGGAGAAAAAAAACAATCGAAAAAAAGTCATGCCGGATTATTCTTAGTAGTATTGTGGGATTAACGTATAAAATCAACAGGTATTGTTATGAATAATCTGAGGTTGTATTCTTTCAGAAAACTGCTGTCAGGGTTTAACAGCATGCTCAGCAAGTACCCGTTGCTGACAGGTATAGCGTTGCTGAAAACGGTATTGGTTATCTGGCAGATCGATCTGGATTATACTTCAGGAAGCAAAGATCAGGAATTAAGTCATTTATTGCTCAGGATCTCGTTGGTTATGTTTCTGGCATTACCTCTTTTTTACGCGCTTCATCAGACTTTGCTGCGCTATCAGTTCAGCAGGCAACAGCAATTACTGAGTACGCTCACAGTTGTGGGGCTATTGCTCATCTTTTTTTTATCCATGAATGACAAGCCCTTACCGGTTGACTGGTACAGGTTCGGCATTTATTTTCTGGTGTCACACGCGTTGGTTGCTGTCCTGGCTTATTTGCGAAAGGAAAGTTTAACGGACTTCTGGCAGTTTAACAAAAACCTGGCATTGCAGTTTCTGAGCAGTACCTTATACACGATTATTCTGTTTGCCGGACTGATGGTGGCTCTTTATACGGTGAAAATTCTGTTTACTGTTGACTTTGCTTTTCCTGAGGAAGCTTACCTTTTCTGTTTGCTGGCACTGTTTTTCCATACGCTGTTTTTTATTCAGGGTATGGAGCGGGAAAGTATAAAAGACGCAGGTTATCCCAAAGCGCTGAAATTTTTTGCTCAGTACGCCTTATTGCCACTGGTCGTTATTTATCTGCTGATTTTATATGCCTATACCATTAAAATAGTGATCAGCCGGGAATTGCCGCAAGGAGGAGTGGCTTATCTTGTGCTGTCACTGGCCGTATCCGGAATACTTGCTTATCTGCTGATTTACCCCTGGCATAAGAAAACCGGCGAAAAGTGGATAAATGTATTCTCCCGCTATTTTTTCCCTGCTGTCTTACCCTTGAATATTTTGCTTTTTGCGGGAATATTCCGGAGGATTGCAGATTATGATGTTACTGAAAACCGATACCTGGTGCTTGTGCTGGCCATCTGGCTGGCGGGAATCAGCCTGTATATGATACTGCTTCCAGGAAAGGATATCCGTGTTATTCCGTTATCCATAGCCATCGTTGGTTTGCTGATTTCAATGGGTCCCTGGAGTGTGTTTGCGGTGGCAGAAAGGAGCCAGAAATCGCGTTTTGAAGAGTTGCTGGCAGATCATAACCTTTTGAGTGAAACAGGGAAATTGTCGGGTAAAGCTACTGTTTCAAAAGACAGCTATGTACAGATTTTCTCTATTTTGGATTATTTTAATTCCCGGGAAAAACTTAATGTGCTGTTTCCTTACCTCGCGGAAGGAAAAGACACTGTGGCAACAGAAAGATTACATAAAAGGATCTCGGATGAGTTGTCTGCTCACATTACGTCAGATACAATGTTGAACCCTACATTTTTATCCTATAATGTTAAAACAGATTATCAATTTCCGGAAGCGGTGTCAGTGACTGATTTTGATTATTTGTGGAAGATTCAGCCTCTCGATTCAGTCGTTACATTGCAGAATGGGTACAGCCTGGTATTAGCGCAGGAGACAGGTTTGCTTATTCTGTATCAGCAGGAAACAGAAATCGGAAAGTGGGATTTGAAGAAAAAACTGAAAATGCTTGAAAGTAAGTACGGACAAAGCGGTTTTGAGGTTGATCCGGCAGATATGTGGCTGGACAGCGAAATCAACAGTTCCCGATGCAGATTTATTTTTGATTTTATCAACTTTGGTATAGGCGGACCAAAGTCGGCCAGGTACGGTTTTAGCGGACATCTACTTCTCAAAAAATGAAAAGCATACTGTTCAGGTACTGGAATGATTTTCTGGATCTGATGTTCCCCCGTTTTTGTGAAGCTTGCGAAAAACCCTTGCAGGGACAGGAAGAAACGATCTGCACATCCTGCCGGATTACCTTACCCAGGTTATCGACGGATAGTATGGCTTATGAAGCCTTCACAAAAAGATTTGCATCATACCCTGAGGTCGGCGGTTTGCATGCGTTGCTTGTTTTTACGAAAAAGGGGCATGTGCAGCAACTTATCTACGGATTAAAATACAGAAAGAAAAAGGATGTGGGATTGCTGGCAGGCAAAATGTTCGCACAGGAAAACGGGGTGGCAGAGGGGGATATGATAATACCGGTTCCGTTGCACCCGAGACGGAAAGCAGAAAGGGGATATAATCAGAGCGAGGTTTTTGCAGAAGGAATTTCGGAAATATGGAATATTCCGGTCGAAAATTCAGTACTGATCAGAAATAAATATACCGTTACACAAACCGGTAAAACCAAAGAAGAAAGAGAAAGTAACGTATCAGGGGTTTTTGAGGTGAGGGATACAGAAAAAATAAAGGGGAAATGCGTAATTCTGACAGATGATGTAATGACTACCGGTGCTACGCTGGAATCCTGCCTGCGGGTATTGATCAATGCCGGTTGCCGGCAGGTTCATATTATAACAATAGCCGCTGCTCATCACTGAACGGCGGCTATTGTTATAATAGGGTATTATTTCTGCCGGATTATCTCTTTTTCTTAGGCTGGCCGGTGGCGATCATCGCGCAGCGGAAGCCTACAGTCGACGAAGCAGAATCTTCTGCCATAAAACGACGGGTACCTGGTGACAGCCAATAAGCTACATCTGCCCATGAGCCACCTTTGTATACACGCTGTTTATCATCGATAATCGAATTGAAGTTCTTTGTATCATAGCTGGATGCCTCATCCTGATAACCGTCACGACGGAAAGAGTTGATATCAGCCATGTCCATATAAGAAAGGGGACGGTACACGTCATAGACCCACTCATTTACGTTTCCTGCCATATCGTACAATCCATAATCATTAGCAGGATAAGCCCTGATTTCCTGAGTCTGGATAGCTCCGTCATTTGATTTACCGGCAATACCGGCGTAGTCACCACGGCCTCTTTTAAAGTTGGCGAGCATGGTTCCTGTTTTACGGCCTCTGGGTTGACGGAGAGAGGAACCATCCCATGGATAAATCCGCTGATTAGACTGGTTTTCATCCGCGTACTGCGTACCGATCATCCCTTTGGCAGCGTATTCCCACTCCGCTTCTGTCGGAAGCCGGTAGGGTGGTAATACATAACCACTTTCTATACTAAGTGCCGGGGCAGCGGCAGATGCTGTTGCCACTTCTGCTTCTCCGCCTTCAGCTCCCTCAGCTGCTTTTTTTCTTTTACCAATGGAAAACCCTTTTTTGGTCCTGGCTGCGCCTACCTGACCTTTCTGAGCCATGGCCTGACTTACAGCGGCTGTTCTCCAGGCACTGTAATCAACGGCCTGTAACCACGAAACCCCCACTACAGGATAGAGGCGGAAACCCGGATGGCGCAGATACATGGTTACATAGGAATCGTTAAAGGCCAGCGGGTTGAACCAAACGGTTGTATCCGGCAATGCCTTTCTGTAAACCTCCTCAGTTGAATCTCTGAGAACGGCATCCAGATATTCAAGATAGTGAATATTGGCTACTTCAGATTCGTCAATATAAAAAGACTGAATACTGACGGTTCTTTCCAGGTTGTCACGGGTATTGGTAACATCCTCCTCCAGAGACCCCATGGTAAAGCGTCCTCCTTCAATGTAAACCAGATCAGGCCCGGCAGGCAATGCCTTGTATTGCTTAACCTCCATTCCGTCCTTACCATTATAGGCGAGTCCCGTTTTAGAACTGGTTTTACCAGGTTTAAGACTGGTAGGGTTTTTCTTTTTACATGAACTGACCACCACCAGTAAAGTTAGTGTTAAGGCCAGCAGTTGTAAACCCGTACTACGCATGAATCTCATCTTTAAAAAGAATATCAAATTGTTACAGAATGCAAATATACAGTTCCAAAGTTAATTCTGGATTTTAAACCAAAGAATTAACGGCTTAATTCTTGTAAAATTGTTTGAGCCTGATCAATAGTTTTCACTTCCAAACAGGTCAGTATCAGTTTTTCTTTATAATCTTTAAGCGATGTTTTCTTTGGATGCTGCTTTATATAGGCGATTATGCTGCCAAAACGATCCGACTGAAAAAAACTATCGTTCCCGCTTGAAACGAAGTATCCTTTCATTGTATTGTTTTTAATGGTTAGTTTTTCAAAATGTAAACTTTCTGCTAACCAACGCAGCCTTACTGTTTTAAGTAATGATTCTACCTCATAAGGCAGCGGACCAAACCTGTCAATCAGCTCTTTCTGGAATGAGGCAAGTGCTTCTTCAGTAGCGGTATCGTCCAGACGGGTATATAACGAAAGACGCTCTGAAATATTCTTCACATAATGATCCGGGATCAAAGCGGCGAAATCGGTTTCTATCTGACATTCCGGTAACTGCAGCGCCGAGGTGCTCATGGAGCCGGTAAACAGATCTTTAAAGTCCGTTTCCTTGAGTTCTCTTACGGCTTCATCAAGTATTTTATGGTACATCTCATAGCCAAGGTCATTTACAAATCCGCTTTGTTCCGCACCCAGCAGATTCCCTGCTCCCCGGATATCAAGGTCGCGCATGGCTACTTTGAAGCCGTCTCCAAGATCTGAAAACTCTTCCAGTGTCTGTAAGCGTTTCCTTGAATCTTTGGTCAGTCCTGATACATTCGGTGTTAAAAGATAACAAAAGGCCTTCCGGTTTGACCGGCCTACACGTCCGCGCATCTGGTGTAAGTCTGACAGGCCGAACATGTGGGCACTGTTGATAATGATGGTATTGGCATTGGGAATATCAATACCTGACTCAATTATATTGGTTGAAATCAGAATATCATATTCTCCTTCAATGAATTTCATCATTACTTTTTCCAGATGCTCTCCGTCCATTTGTCCGTGTGCAACACCAATCCGGGCTTCCGGGATCAGCCGCAGTACAATGTTGGCAATGGATTCAATGTCGTTAACCCGGTTGTGAACAAAAAATACCTGTCCGCCCCGGTTGAGTTCGTAACTGATGGCATCCCGTATAAACTCCTCACTGAAAGCCCTTACTTCGGTAGTAACCGGCTGCCGGTTGGGCGGAGGTGTATTGATGACCGACAGGTCTCTCGCACCCATCAGGGAAAAATGCAGGGTTCTTGGGATGGGGGTAGCTGTTAATGTAAGTACATCTACATTCACCCGCATTTCTTTCAGGCGGTCTTTGGCCTTGACACCGAATTTCTGTTCTTCATCAATAATCAGTAAGC
This sequence comes from Telluribacter sp., assembly GCA_040391535.1. Classification (GTDB taxonomy): domain Bacteria; phylum Bacteroidota; class Bacteroidia; order Cytophagales; family Spirosomataceae; genus JBEBXQ01. Next base: position 6,496 of record JBEBXQ010000035.1, read on the forward strand.
CCAGATCCTTGAAATGAACATCTTTGTTCAGAATCCGGTGCGTCCCGATCAGAATATCAATTTTTCCTTCTTTTACCTGTACCAGCGTGGCTTTGATCTCCTTTGCTGATTTAAACCGGTTGATATAGCCGACATTGACCGGAAAGTTTTCCAGCCTGTCGGCAAAGGTTTTGTAATGCTGCATGGCCAATATGGTCGTCGGAACCAGTATCGCAACCTGTTTGCTGTCGCATACTGCCTTGAATGCAGCCCTGACGGCAATTTCCGTTTTTCCGAATCCTACATCACCGCATACCAGGCGATCCATCGGGTAGGGCTTTTCCATATCTTCCTTCACATCACTGGTTGATTTGGATTGATCCGGCGTATCTTCATAAAGAAAGGAAGATTCAAGCTCAGCCTGCATGTAATTGTCTTTATTGAAGGCAAAACCATGGGCCTGTCTGCGCTTTGCATAGAGTGAAATCAGCTCATGAGCGATATCCCTGATCTGCTTTTTGACTCTTTTCTTCTTGTTTTCCCATTCCTGTGATCCCAGCTTGCTCATCACAGGCGGAGTTCCTTCTTTTCCGGTGTAGCGGGCTATTTTGTGAAGGTTATGGACACTGACATACAGTAAATCGTTGTCGCGGTACACCAGTCTTATGGCCTCCTGTTCCTTTCCTCCGACATCAATTTTTTCCATTCCCGCGAAGCGGCCGATGCCATAATCAACATGGGTCACAAAATCTCCGGCATGCAGTGTGCGCAGTTCTTTCAGTGTAAGGGCTTTGGATTTGGTAAATTTATCCTTGATCCGGTATTTGAAAAACCTTGAAAAAATCTGGTGATCAGTATAACAGACCAGTTTTAGATTTTCGTCAATGAAGCCTTCACGTAGGGCGATATTCAGTGGCCTGAATTTAAGGTAAGGGTCAATTTCTTCGAAAATCCGCTCCAGACGATCAAGCTGACGGGGCTGCTCAGCAGCAATAATATTGATATAACCCGTTTCCTGATTTTCAGTAAGGTCGGCAGCAAGCCGTCTGAAATCTTTATTAAATGAAGGCTGAGGACGTGAGGGATACTTGCCTGACGGCTCATGGGCTGATTCCTGCGTTTCGGATTTTTTGAAATAAAACCGTTTGCCGAATTCTATGGTTTTAAACCGTTTAACCAGGTTCAGAAATGTGCGGCGGGTTTCAAACAGCACGTGTGGGTCAGAAACGATCTGAATACCACCGTTACCGGTTATTTCGGCCAGGGCCTGTTCAGCCTTTTCGAAGTTCTTTTCAACAATCTCCAGCGCATATTCCACATCTTTGAACCACAATCTTGTGTTTTCAGGAAGAAAATCGAAAAAGGGTTCCCTGGTTTCGTGGATGAGCTTTTGCTGGATATCCGGTACAACATTGATAAAATCAACATTTTCGATGGATAGCTGCGTGGCCGGGTCAAAGGACCGGATGCTTTCCACTTCGTCATCAAACAACTCGATTCTGAAAGGATACTCACTGGCAAATGAATATACGTCAATGATGCCGCCCCTGACAGAAAACTGCCCGGCTTCCACAACGAAATCTGCTATCTCAAAACCGTAATTGTTCAGGAATTCGGTCATGAATTCCGTATCCAGTTTTTCTCCTTTTTTTACTGTAAATGTATTGGCAATGAGTGAGCGGCGATTGATTACTTTTTCAAAAAGTGCATCAGGATAGGTGACGATCTGAAGAGGGCCCGGTTGCGGTACGTTCAGTTTGTTCAGAATTTCTGCCCGTTGAAGTACATTGGCATTGTCGGTCTCTTCATATTGATAAGGCCGCTTGTACGACGGCGGGTAAAAAAATACATCGGTATTTTTCAGCAGATATTGCAGGTCGTTCTGAAAATAAGCCGCTTCTTCACGGTCGCTCAGAATGTACACATCCATATGTGGATGCTGCTTATAAACGGACGCGGCAGTAATGGCATCCAGGCTTCCCACCAATCCTTTTATATGAACATGCTGCTGAACCGACTGTCCGGCATTTATCTGATTCTGTATTAACTGAAATAAGCTATCATGATTATATAGCTTCAGTAAATCATCAACTTCCAATCGTCCTGAATTTTATTAAAGTATAAAATAGCATTTCATAATGCACAAAGCCCATGAGTGTTTTTCCCATGGGTTGAAATAACAACATAGCAGTGTTTTTAATTGTTCCTGAAAACTTTAGCGACATCGGGTTTTTTGTTCCGGTGGTTTACCGGTAGCTTCATTACTTTTTCCGGTTTACCGGCAGAGGTACAGTATAACCTGATGCTGTCGCTTTCTGTATTTACAGGGTTACAGTGGTTCCGGCTGTACCCTTTACTGCTTGTTGTAATTCGTTGGCATGGCAGATAATCACTTTTTCAACACCCTGTCTGAGCGCGTCAAAGGCATTATCAAGTTTTGGAATCATGCCTTTATTGATAACCCCCTGATCTTTATAATCCCTGTAGGCTTCAGGATTGAGTGCCGCGATGACGCTTTCATCATTGTCAGGGTCCGATAAAACCCCTCTTTTTTCAAAGCAATAAATCAGGCTGACAGGTTGCGTACCGGAAAGGCCGGTTGCTGTTGCTGAAGCAATGGTATCGGCATTGGTATTAAGTAGCAGGCCTTCCCTGCTATAAGTCAGAGGGGCAATAACAGGAACGATTCCTGCCTGCAGGAAAGTATTCAATACTTCTGCATTCACTTCCTGAACATCTCCCACGAATCCAAAATCTATTGTTCTGACAGGTCTTTTAACCGAGCGTATAATGCCTGCATCGGCGCCCGTCAGTCCGATTGCGTTGCAAGCCATTGATTGCAGCTGAGCGACCAGATTTTTATTAACCAGTCCGCCATACACCATCGTCACCACATCAAGCATGGCTTTATCGGTGATGCGGCGCCCATCCACCATTTGGGTCTCAATAGCGAGCCGGGTGGCCATCTGAGTAGCGATTTTACCTCCGCCGTGCACCAGCATTTTCCTGCCCGTTAGCTGAGCAAAACTTTGCAGGAAACGTGTACAGACTTCGGGTGCATCCAGTACATTGCCTCCTATTTTGATAATGAATAAAGACATCTGAAATAATTAAGCAATTTGAAAAAGCTAAATTATCAGGAATGACCCGGAATGCCAATATATTTCTTAGGCGTTGGAAACTTTCGTAATCTGGTGAGCAATCAGAAACGGAAAGATGCCGATAATAATAAGGATAATGCCCGTGACCAGAATAAGTGTGATGTTGGCGGCAAAAAAGCTGCCTGCCGTGAGTATTCCCAGGATCAGGATGGTGGAAAACGGGAGCGAAAAAGCGAGGATTAAGATAGCCAGCTCCAGATCAAAGGTTCTTTTTTCCTTACTGAATCCTTTCTGATCCTCCTTATTATTAAATGCTGAAATATGTGCCAGTGGCCAGAAACTGGCTGAACTGAGCGGAACGACAACCGCTAATAAAATTGTGGAAGGTTCATTCAGACTGAAAAGGTAAATCATACCGGCACTGATAAGTAATGAAATGCCGGCCCTGAGAAACAATATGGAAATCACCAGTTTCTTCCTGCCTTCTTTGAGTTGAACAGCCAGTCCGATAAATATCAGTACCAAAGGGGTCATCAGCGCACTTGTTTTATTAAAAAGGTCGGTAATAACCAACGGAAGAGAGGTATAATTGATTCCTGCCGTTAAGAGGATCACGGCCAGTAAGATCAGCAGGTTAATAGGTTCTTTTACCATGCTGATCATCAGTCCTTTAATTTTGGCTACAGTATTACTCTTTTCATCGGCATTGTTTTTCAGGAAAAAATTCATCGCTATGATGTAAAGGAAGATCAGAACAAAGAATTTATTCCCCACATCAGCAAGTGCCGCAACGGCCAGACTTTTTTCTCCGAGGAACTCTGCAATAAAAGGGAAACAGGATAATCCGGGGGCTAAAGAAGGTACAAGCATTTGCAGTGTACGGCCGGTAGCGCTTTGCTTTTCCACCTGCAGTAACGGAAAGGACAGAGGGACTATGTAAAACAATAAAAAATTAAAAAGCAGTGTAATAAAAGGTACAGCGATCAGTGTGGAGTTTACCTCAATTTTGAGCAGTGCTATAAAGATCGTTGCAGGTAGTGCAAGTGTTAATACAATATCCTTGATTCCATTAATTTGCTCTTTGCTTCTGAGTTTTGAGCGAAATAAAAATCCGATTCCGATCAGTAAAAGCAATGTGATTGTTTTTTGCAGCGCGATGTACATGGCAGGTTGGACAGGATGAAAAAAATTGTGATCTGAAATGCGGCATGAGGAATACCTCCGGAAGGAACTGAATACGTCCGGAGGTATTAAGGGGAAATGTCAGCAGTTAACTGATTTGCTCAAGTGCACTGACAAATATTTTCATTTCCTCCATAGTCCCCATACTGACCCGGCACCATGGTTTATTATTAATTTCGAATGCTCTTACGCTTATGCCGCTGTCAGACATTTTGGAAAGCAGTTCCTTGCCGGGAATTTCAATCGGGAACAGTACAAAGTTGGTATATGACGGGACATAGGCATAATTGAGACGTTTCAGGTTTTTGTACAGATATTCTTTTGCCTCCTGATTTCTGGTACGGGTCATTTCCTGAAAGGCATGGTCGTCCAGACTGGCAGAAGCAGCGAAAATCGAAGTATAGGAAATACCCATTCCCCCACGTGTAATTTTCTGAATCTGGCTGATAAACTCAGGCTGTGCCACCATATAACCCACTCTGATACCCGCCATGCCCATAATTTTCGAGAAGGTACGGGCTATGATAACATTTTTGTTTTTCTGAATGAGTGACACCATACTTTCGGTATCTGCATTAATGGCTAACTCAAGATAGGCTTCATCAACAAAAACAGGGACTTTTTCGGATACCCTTGAGCAGAAGTCCAGTAATTTTTTTCCATTGGTAATAGTTCCTACCGGATTGTTGGGATTGCAGATATAAACCAGCCTGGTTTCATTGTCAATCGCAGCTTCCATGGCATCCAGATCGTGTGACCAGTCATTTTTACAGGGGACTGCTTTCCAGCTTGCTCCGACTGATTTGGCCACATTAATCAGTGACATATAGGTAGGATCAGCCGAAACAATATTGCCTCTCCCGTTCATAAACAATACCAGAGCTACTTTTTCCAGTAAATCAGAAGAGCCCGGACCCATCATAATGTTTTTTGGTTCAACGGATTCTTTTCCGGCTATCTTGGTAATGAGATCTGACATTTCGGTCCATGCATACCGGTTCCCTTTTGCAACAGAATGTATTACAGCATCCTGTGCTGACCGGGGCGGCCCAAACGGGTTTTCATTTGAACTAAGTTTGGCTTTAATCAGAGGTTTCCTGGTTTCCTCATTCAGGTAATATTCCCGCACCATAGGGCTTCTGAAAATGTTATGTTCCGGATCCAGCGAAAGAGGTGTTCCCGAAAAGGCACCCGTAGCCAGTGGTGATGAGGCATGTAACCTGATTTCAGGTAAAGCGGCTAATCCTGCGAGTGTTAAAATGCCGGATTTCAGTATGTTGCGGCGGTTGATTGTCTTTTGCATAATGGATTGTAGGTTGGAATGATTGGGAATATTAATGCTGATTGACGGTAATCTGTGAAATGCGGGTAAAGGGGGTGCCTTTATAAGTGCCCGTCCATTTTATACGGATGATATCATTGGTACGCTGAAGGCGGTTGCCTTCCAGTCCGAAGTCCTTATAAGTTGCCCTGAAGGTAACGAAACCGTCGGCATCCGAAGTGAATTCACCCAGAGAGCCATTATTAGTAAACAGTTCTTCTGAAAAGTGATAGGTCCGGTCTCCGGTTATCAACACTTCCTCCTTTATTTCTTTAGTGACTTCAAAAGATACGGTAATGGTAACATTGGGGGCAGGAATGGAATCAATTCCTTTCGTATGATCAAGGATATTCGTTTTGTCGAGTTCCAGAAGCCGGACCTGAAGCTGAAGTTCGAGTGCGGAGCTATCGTAGCTGACAGAAGGTACTGCAGATATGGGCGCTCCGAAGGGAGCACCGGGTACATCCACCAGAAGGGGTGCAGCCACACGGTCAACAAACGGATCGCTTTCATTGCAGGATACCATGACTAACATAAAAAATAATGTCAGGAAGCTATTACAGACTGATGGGATGTGTTTCATCGGATAATCTCATTTAGAATTACATAACTTATAAACAATGCATCTGGTTATTAATTTTCAGCCCACCATAACTTGCTCTGCATGGTGTTGCCGTTGCTTAATTGAATCACTGCCGTTTCTACATTAGCTCTGTTTAATGAAAATTCGGAATTGGGATAGGGGAATCGTGTGGGCAATATGCCGTCGTTGCGTAATACAGCTCTGGGATCATGCGCAGGAAAGACAGGATAACCGGTTCTTCTCCACTCTGTCCATGCTTCTACACCTTGTCCGAATAGTGAAATCCATTTTTGTTCAAGTATTTTCGGCCTGGTAACCGGTCCTACACGGTCGAAATAGGCTTCATCAGCCGTTAGGTTGTACTGATTGAATGAAGCCTGGATACCCTCTCTGAAATAAGCTTCAGCATCACCGTTGATTTCTCCGTCAAGGGCTGCCTCTGCCAGTATGAAATTCAGTTCGGCATAAGTCATAACCACCTCAGGAGCTTCTGCTCTTGTAAAGTAGTCGCCTATGGTAGAGCTTGTGGAAAAGTAAATAGTGGCTAATGCATCCGGCAGGCCATTGGGATGTCCCTGATAAACACCATTGATATTTTTATTGGCAAAAATGCCAATGCGGGCGTCGTTGAGATTATTGAGCCTGTCAGCAAATGTTTTACCGATATTCCAGTCTGTACGTGTGCCTCTGATCATGATTTCGTGCCATTCGTTATTACTGGGCAAAACACCGGTACAGTTGAGTTGTGCGTTGTCGGCATTACTCGTGAAGATCGGATAAACAGAGGGGTTCGAAACGATTTCGGACATGATGGCAGTAGATTCCGCAGGCTTTTTAGCAGCCTGACGATTGGCCAGGCGGAGTCTTAGAGAATTGGCAAATTTTTTCCATTTCAGAATATCACCATTGTACAGAATATCGCCTGAGATGGAGGAGCCACCCGGATCCAGTTTTTCATTAGCCGTTTTCAGGTCGTTGATCAATCCGGCATAGATATCTTCCATAGAATCATAAACCGGCTTGGTGATTGCGGTCTCGGCAGAACCCTCTAATGCCTGCTGATAGGGAATGGGGCCATACATATCTGTTAATAAGGAAAATACCCAGCTTCTCATCACTAACGCTACTCCTTCATAGTTGCTGTGAGGGGAAGCGCTTTCAGCGTTGGTCTGTGTGATGATTCTCTGAAAATTGATCAGCGCGTCGTTGAAAAAGCCATTCCAGTTATTGGCTATAAGTGCCGGTGAAACGCTGTAATCATCTCCTTCGTTTGAATAGGTGTTTCTGGTCAGATACTGCATGTACAGCATAGCTGCATCCACATTGATACGCTCGAACCGGTTTCGGTGGCCCCAGTAGCGGTCAACAGAGGATTCGATTCCGGTGGGTAACAAATACTGCGGAGCTATATTTACCGGATTATTGGGACTGACGTTCAGTTCATCAAAGTCAGCAGTACAGCTTTCAAGGGAGAATGAAACGCAGTAAGAGACTATTATAAAAGCGGAAGATCGTAAGATTTTTTTCATCTTTTCCTGGCTGATTTAATTGGAAAATTAGTTAGAATGAAAGCGACAGGTTAAGTCCTATGCTGCGTGAGCTGGGTAATTCCCCATAGCCAAATCCCTGTGCATTACCACCTTTTGCATCAACTTCCGGGTCAATATGAGGTGTGTTTTTGAAGATCATCCAGACATTGCGGCCGACCAGGGAAAGTTTGGCGGACTGCATTCCGAATCTGTTTGTCAGGTATGACGGGATTTTATATCCCAGAGACAGTTCCCGGAGTTTGATATAACTCCCGTCAAAAATACCTGCTTCGTGATAGTTTCTGGGGTTATTGTAACCATACAGCTGTGTTGCCGTCACGATGATATCGTTAGGAACATATGAAACTGAACCGTCTCCTGCTGTGATTGCCCTGACCCCTTTACCAATGACCCCCTCTTCTCTTCCTATAGCTGTTTCGGCATATTGTCCGGTCCAGCGGCCGGTACCGGTTCCTTCGTCATAAATATCGCCCCCGGCTCTGACATCAACCAGTGCCGAAAGTACAATCCCTCTGAAGCTGAAAGTATTCAGGAATCCTCCTGTCCAGTCGGGCTGTACAGTGCCAAGAATCATTTGTCCCGGAGCGATGGTCGGAAGCCCGTCGTCACCATAAATCAGTTGTCCGTCCGGAGCCCGCAGAAACCCGTTGCCATAAAAAGTGCCATAAGGTTCTCCCACCCGTGCCTCAGAAGTCATTCCCCGCTGGGAGGTAATCACATAGGTATCAAGGCCAGGCGCAAGTTCGATGACTTTGTTCCGGTTACGGGCGAAGTTAACGGATGTTTCCCACGCTAATCCGTCCTTGCTCTTGAATGGCGTACCTGAAATTGTAATTTCAACACCTTTATTTTCTATTTTTCCTGCGTTGATAATCTGTTTATCATAACCACTCGCTTTGGAAATTTCCACGCCCAGTATCTGGTTACGCGTTGTCTGGTTATAGTAAGTGATATCTGCACTGATTCTGTTTTTAAAGAGACGGATATCCCCGCCTATCTCAAAACCTGTTGTTTTTTCCGGTTTCAGATTCCGGTTGGCAATAGTGGTGTTTTCTTTGAACAAGGCTACGGCGCCGTTCCATGATCCGCTGGCCAGGAACGTCTGTGCCAGCTGATAGGGATCAGCGTCATTTCCTACCTGTGCTAAGCTTGTCCTTAGCTTGGCAAAGCTCAGGATATTGCTCTGAATATTCAGAAGTTCAGTTACTACTGCACTCACAGAAGCCGAAGGATAAAAATAGGACCTTGCGTTCGCCGGTAGTGTGCTGGACCAGTCGTTGCGGGCAGTGAGATCGAGGAACAGCATGTTCTGCCATCCTAAATTTACAGCCCCGAACAAACTCTGAACTTCGGATTTCCGGATTTCACTGGCTACTTCATTATTGCTGGGTGTGGAGTTCGCTAAATTATAGATACCGTCCACAACCAGCTCCTTTACATTGGTATAATTTCTTTTGTAATAGTTGGTTCGTTTAATGCCTCCGATCTGTACGTTGGTTGTCAGGTCTTTGTGGAGATCTTTGTTCCACGTAAAAATGAAATCATGGTTGGTTTCCTGGTTTTGCAAGATTTCTTCTGTATAACTGCCGGGGGTTTTATTGCCATTTCCGATGCGCTCAAAATTGGTTATGGAAATGCGCGTGTCGTTCCAGACGTCTGTTCCGCTTCTTACCATCAGACTTAATGAAGGGGAGAACTGGTAATTCACCGAAATGTTTCCCAGTAAACGGTCTTTATCATTTGAGTTGGGTAAATGCTGCGCAGTAAAATAGGGGTTTGTAAAAAAGAGATGCTGCCAGTTAGGGGGGAGGTTATCCGCTGGTTTTCCGGCTACCTGTCTCTGAATGTGTACATCCCGGTAGTTCTCATAGTCACGCAACTGAGCCCATGAAATATGCCGGTGCGACCAGATAAACTGCTGTCCTGACTGATAGCTACGATTATCTGAACCGGATTTGATATACTCACCCGAAAGGGAAACCGTCAGATTTTTTGTGAGGTTGTATCCGGAGCTGATCCTGAAATTATTACGGTGAAAATCATTATAGTACATAATTCCTTTCTGGTCCAGTCTTCCGAGACCCAGCCTGAAATAACCATATTCATTTCCACCCGATAAGGCAATGCTATTATTAATGGTAGATCCTGTATTCCAGAACTCTTCCCAGTTGTCGGGTTGCGGTGTGAGAGGAGCCAGCTCTTCTCCTGTCCACCATTGCCTGACCAACCTGCCATCCATGGGAGCTCCCCAGCTTTCATCAGTTCCAGCTGAACCGGCAAGGGGGTAACGGTCATCATATACTTCTCTGTACTGGGAGGTTTCTAACGGGCTGGTAATACTTCCGCTCCGGCCATCTGTATACCAGGTACGGTATCCGTTTCCCCCGCCATAGATATTCTGAAAGCCGGGTTTGATCCAGGGGCGTTCCATCGTTATATTGGAGTTGAAATCAATACCGATCCCTTTAGTTCCCTTGCCGTTTTTGGTAGTGACCAGAATAACGCCATTAGCAGCCCGGGAGCCATATAGTGCTGCTGCGTTGGGCCCTTTTAATACCGAAATATTTTTTATATCATCAGGATTGATTTCTGACAAACCTCCGCCCATGGATTTACTAACCGTCTGTTGCATAGGAACTCCGTCAATGACAATCAGAGGTTGATTGTTACCGGAGATAGAAGACGCGCCGCGAATCTGAATGGTCGATCCGCTTCCCGGCCCTCCGTTCGACTGGATTCTGACGCCGGCTATTTTACCTGAAAGGGCATTGGTGATATTAGATGAGCGGGACTCTACCAGGCTGGATCCTTTTACTTCCTGTACAGAATACCCCAGGGCTTTCTGCTCGCGCTCGATCCCGAAAGCGGTGACCACAATTTCTGATAATTGCTTTAAATCAGGATCCAGGAAAATTTCAAACTGACTTTTGTTGTCAACAGGTAGCTCAAGTGTATTGTAGCCCACAAAGGAAACCTGTAAAATACTTTTATCGGGTACGGTAATGGAAAATTTTCCATCAGCGTCGGCATTAGTGCCGATATTAGCACCCTTAACTACCACCACAGCACCCGGAAGTCCGGTCTGATCATCAGATGCAACTACTTTTCCTGTTATAACACGATCCTGAGCCAGGAGGTCAACCAGAGAAAACAGACAATAAATGGAAATAAGTAAAGATTTTTTCATACGTACACTAATTTAAGACAGGTGAATCAAGGTTAACCGTAATTTTCTGACTTACAGGATAGTATGGCTGTACACAAACAAATCAAACCGGGCCGCACACCGGAAAGAATTGCCGTGTCAGCCATAAATCCTGCAATCTGTTTACTTTATTCCTGTGTATGGCAGAATACTTTAAGTAACAATTGAGATTTTAAGTGAAAAATCCTGTTTTGAATAAATCCATTATATGGTATTATTCAAATATTTTTAAATTCATAAACTTAACATGTACGTTTGGTTATACCTTCTGATGGCCTGTAAACAGAAGACCTTCAGTGTATAGGTCAACAATTCTAGTGCGGCATGAACTGTTAACTTTGAAAGTTGATACTTGTATAAAGTAGTATTACATATCAAAAATATTGATTTTTGTGTTATATCCAAAATATTACTTCAAAAAAATAGACAATTAAGAATTATTATTTTGTTTATATTTATAATTATCAATTTAATTGTATTTAACTAATAATTTAAATGTGATATGTATGAATAATTATAGTTGAAAAGTACTTTCCTGTAATTATTTTCAACCGGAAAGCAGGGGGCCGGCATCTTGTACAGCCATCACTTTTAATGTAGGTTTGTAATATGAATAAGAAAAGATGGATACTTGCAGATGATATCACGGCGGAACAGCAGGAGCGGGTTAGTGCATTAATGAAGGATATTAATGTATCGGATACACTGGCCAGATTGTTGGTGCAACGGAATATAACAGATTTTGAACTTGCCCGTGACTTTTTCAGGCCGAAACTGGAGCACTTGCACGATCCGTTTCTGATGCAGGATATGAGTCTGGCCGTAGAACGCCTGGAGTTGGCTATCAGAAGGCGTGAAAAAATCCTTATTTACGGTGATTATGATGTAGACGGTACGACTTCCGTGTCATTGTTTTACGGTTTTCTGAGCAAGTACTATAAAAATCTTGATTATTATATTCCGGATCGTTATTCGGAAGGGTATGGGGTATCCTGGCAAAGTATAGACTGGGCTAAAGAAAATGGCTTCACGCTGATTGTAACCCTTGATTGCGGAATAAAGGCAACTGAAAAAGTAGAACATGCCCGTTCATTAGGCATAGATTTTATTATCTGTGACCACCACCGTCCGGGCGATGAACTTCCGGATGCTGCTGCGGTGCTTGACCCGAAAAGAGTGGATTGCGGCTATCCTTATAAAGAACTGACAGGATGTGGTGTCGGGTTTAAATTGCTGCAGGCGTGGTGCATTCATACGGACAAGGATCCTTTTGAGCTGTTTGATTTTCTGGATTTACTGGTAATCAGCATAGCGTCGGATATTGTCCCTATTACAGGAGAAAACAGGGTACTGGCTTTTTATGGCTTACAACGCCTCAACAGCAATCCCCGGAAAGGTGTAAAAGCATTAATTAAAATAGCGGGCTTCAAAGATGCACTGGATATTATGAATGTTGTTTTTGGTCTGGGGCCACGGATTAATGCCGCCGGCCGGATCAAACATGCGAAAGAAGCCGTGCAGCTCCTGTTGAGTGAAGATGAGGATGAAGCGGATAATTTCGCGATGGAAATTAACCAGCATAATAATGACAGGCGTACTTTTGATACAACCATTACGGAAGAAGCGCTTCTGATGATACAGGAAAATGACCAGTATGCACAGGCAAGCAGCACAGTACTGTTTAAGGAAGACTGGCATAAAGGTGTTATTGGTATTGTGGCCAGCCGCTGTATTGAGCATTATCACCGTCCCACTGTTATACTGACGCTATCCAACGGAAAAGCCACTGGGTCTGCCCGTTCTGTACCCGGGTTCGATGTGTATGAAGCCATTGAAGAATGTGCCGAGTTGCTGGAGCAATTTGGTGGTCATACTTTTGCCGCCGGCCTGACGCTGGCACCGGAAAACGTAAATCTCTTCCGGGAGAAATTTGAAACCATTGTCAGCAGCAGGATAATCCCTGATTTGCTTACACCGCTGATTAATATTGACAAGGAGATCAAAATCAGTGATATTACTCCTAAAATGTATAATATACTGAAGCAGATGGCTCCTTTCGGGCCAGGGAATATGACACCGGTTTTTGCCAGTTATCAGGTAAGTCTGGTAGGAGTTCCTATGATTATGAAGGAAAAGCACATTAAGTTTGAGATCACGCAGGATGGTGCACCTCCTGTTACGGTCATCGGGTTTGGTATGTCGGACTATTATCCGGATCTTATTTCAGGAAGACCTTTTTCGATTTGTTATACTATTAATGAAAACAATTTCAGAAATATAAAAACGCTTCAGTTGCTGCTGAAAGATATCCGGTTTGACTAAGTTCGGGTTTTAATTATTGAAATAAGGGGACGTGGCTGATGGCAAAGGATACGATAAAACCCCAGACCAGTCCGCTTGCCAGCATCCATGAATAGGCCGTAAACCGTGGAATCCTGAAAGCGACAATAAGAATAGCTCCCAAGGGAGGTGTAAACAGAACGGGAGTAAGGAAGGCAATGCCCGCAACTCCGAATTTCTGCCATACTTTTACCGCCGCTCTGCTGGAGCGTGAAAATTTTTTCTTCGGTGATTTCCGGAACCGGTCTCGCAGCTTATTGATTTGCTCGGTAAGTGTAGATACCAGGACAATAGTGAACATCATACCGGCAGTACTGCAAAGTGCCGTCTCGAACCACCCTAAACCCATCGCAAAGCCAGCAATAGGTCCCCCGAAAAACTTCAGCGTACTTGCCAGAGCAATCGTAATATATTTCAGAAGGATATTTTCCATTACATTACCCGGGACTTTACCAGGGATGCGGCCAGTTTGCGGATTTCCTGGTCGGTTTGAAAATAATCATCAATAGTGGGCTGAGTAATAAAAGTACCTTTTACTGCGCAGGTTTCGATGATTTCAGATATTTCAAGGAAACCGATCTCTTCTTTCAGAAACGCGTCCACCGCAATTTCGTTAGCTGCGTTTATAATACAGGGCAGATTTCCTCCCCGTGATAAAGCTTCATAGGCAATTGCCAGATTCCGGAAAGTCTGCAGGTCAGGTTTTTCAAAGGTAAGTCCGGGATACTGAAGGAAATCAAATCTCGGGAAATCGGACATAATGCGTTCCGGGTATGCCATGGCATATTGAATCGGTAAACGCATGTCAGGTAATCCCATCTGCGCTTTTATGCTGCCGTCTTCAAACTGAACCATCGAATGAATAATGCTTTGCGGGTGTACAATGACATCAATCTGTTCAGGTTGAAGCCCGAATAACCAGCGTGCCTCAATAACCTCCAGTCCCTTATTCATAAGGGTGGCTGAGTCAATCGTAATTTTGGCACCCATCGTCCAGTTAGGGTGCTTTAAAGCCTGCTGACGGGTTACGGTAGAAAGAAACTCACGGGTTTTGCCACGGAACGGACCTCCCGAAGCGGTAAGAATAATCTTTTCAATCGGATTATGGCTTTCTCCCGTAAGGCATTGAAAAATGGCCGAATGTTCGGAATCTACCGGTAACAAAGGAACCTGATGTTTTGCAGCCAGTTCGGTTACCAGGTCTCCGGCTACCACCAGTGTTTCCTTATTGGCCAGTGCAATGGGTTTTCCTGCCCGGATGGCCGACAGGGTAGGCCGTAATCCGGCAAATCCTACCATGGCTGTCAATACCATATCTACAGTGCCGGTAGTGACAATATCACAAAGAGCTGCTGCTCCGGTCAGTACGGAAATACCCAGTGGCTGCAGTATATGGCAGACCTTTGCCCACTGGCTCTCATCTTCGATCACGACAGCGGAAGGACGGAATTGCAAGGCCTGCTCAATTAACAGATCCGCATTTTTCCCGCAGGTGATTACTTCTGCCTTAAAAAGGTGTGGGTTTTTGCTGATAACATCCAGCGCCTGAGTCCCGATAGAGCCTGTAGAGCCCAGAATCGCAATCCGTTTTTGTCCTTTCAGTTCATTCATTTTGCAAAATTACATAAAAGGAGAATGAATACTCTGCTTTTACTGTGCATTATCAGGAATTGGATTGGAATGATGGTGGGATCAGAAGCCCCCGGTTTAAACCGGGGGCGAAAGTAATTATCTGCCGAAAAGCCTTTGCCAGAAACTTTTGGCTTTTTTAGTTCCCTGTGTGACCGCCTGGCCCAGGTCCTCTTTCAGTTCTCCGATTTCTTCAGAGACATTTTCCTGTATACCGGCAATCTTCGCTTTTGTTTCAGAGAGCGCCTCTGACAGGTCTTCTTTAAGGTCTGCGAGCTCTTCTTTGGCTTCCCCTTTAAATGCCTCGAATTTCGTTTTGGCTTCGGCTAAATTTTCCTGGGATTCGGCTTTAAGATGATCCAGCTTAGCTTTGGCTTCATCTGCTATTTCCGCAGCTTTTTGTTTGGCTGCGTCCAGTTTTTCGGCGGCTTCTTCACGGGCGTCAGACAGGCTGTCCTGGAGATCAGCTGAGATTCCCGCAGCTTTTTCTTTCGCATTATCCAGATGACTCTTCACCTCTTCTTTGGCTTCTGCAGCACGGTCTGCTAAATCAGTCTTTACTTCTTCAGCAGCTTCAAGTGCCTCTTCAGCCTTAGCGGCTATGTTATCTGAAATCCCGGTTGCTTTTTCTTTGACAGCTTCACCGGCTTCCTCTGCTTTTTCCTTTGCACTCTCCAGATGACTTTTCACCTCTTCTTTGGCTTCTGCAGCACGGTCTGCTAAATCAGTCTTTACTTCTTCAGCAGCTTCAAGTGCCTCTTCAGCCTTAGCGGCTATGTTATCTGAAATCCCGGTTGCTTTTTCTTTGACAGCCTCGCCGGCTTCCTCTGCTTTTTCAATAGCCGGAGCTGCGGCATCAGTAGCATCGCTGATGACTTCTTTGACGGTTTCGTTAATTTCGTCGGCTTTTTCAGTGAGGTCTTTTTTCAGTTCCTCTGAGCTGTCTTGCGGGGTTTCGCTGTTCTCTGGCATGCTGGGAATAGTTTTGTGAATCAGAAAGTTATGGAATGGATTTTGATTTTGCAAAAAACTGATTCAAAAATAAACAAAGCTAATAAAGCGGCCTTACTGTAAACCCGGCCTTGCGAAGCAAGGCAATAATCCCCTGTTCTCCTCCCAGATGAGCAGCACCCATCGCAAAAAACGTACTTTGGGTCTTAACCTGCTCACTGATAACAGGTATCCAGTTCCGGTTTCTTGAATTCAGCAGAATTTCTTCCTGATTAGGAAAGTCAAACTCGCTATCCTGACTGATCTTTCTCAGTTTTTCTATATCCTGACTCTTATATACTTCAACGAGCTCTTTGAATTCGACCTTCGCTTTAGGCAGATTCCGGATCATATAGAGCAGCATTTCGGCTTGTTTATGATAAGGAATGGAGTCAAAAACGGCCAGTTGCTCTTCAATGGTTTCCAGCCCTTTTATTTCTTTACTGTCCTTTTGTGCCATAGCCATCAGCTTTAATTCGTAAGATTCGGGTTGGCAGCCCAATACGCGGTTAAACAGAATACTGGATAAAAAAAAGGGTTTGGCATGATGGAAAAGGGATAGGTTGAGGCCCACTGAATCTTTAAAAAACGTGGCAACCTGCTTGTAGTCGTCCTCAGACAGGAGATCGGGCAGCCGGGCATTGTTTTTCATCGGCATGTGCTGTGCCATGGCTGTCATCATGCCGGGGTCGTCCATATCGATTTCCAGGTACAGCGCTTTTGAAGTATTGAGTTTTTCAACCAGCAAATCAGGATAGTAAATATCACCCTGACAAATCAGATGAATGGTACCAAACAGATAAGACGGCTCCGTTGTGGTGTCATCCGTAATTTCCCACAAAAGCGAGTGGCTGTCTTCTGAGGCCTGGGAAAAGGTATTATATGCAATCAGGTGAGTGAAGCATATGATCCAGGTTGCTATACGGCCGTAATGCCATTTCTTTGCCATAAGGATATGATCAGTTTTGGATACGTTTGACGACCTCCCAGAGTTTCTCTGCCGGTGTACACAGCGAAATCCGGATGTATCGCCTCCCTTTTTCTCCGAAGATAAAGCCCGGCGCCAGAAATACATGTTTGTTGGTAAGAAGGTCGTTGACCACCTCTTCTGATGAAGGGGCATTATCAGGGAGTTTTCCCCATAAAAACATGCCTTCCTGCGCGCTGTCCCAGCTACAGCCGAGGCTGGTCAGGATGGCTTCGCCCGCGGCCAGCCGTGCTTTGTAAACTTCATTTCTTTCTTTATGCCACTCATCACTGTTGTGCAGGGCTGCAATGGCTGCCTCCTGTATGGCCAGAAACATGCCTGAATCTACGTTAGTCTTGATTTTCAGTATACAGTCAATGTAAGATTTATCACCACTCACCCACCCCAGCCGCCATCCCGGCATATTATGGGACTTGCTCATGGAGTTCAGCTCAATGGCTACATCCTTTGCTCCGGGGACAGATAACAGGCTTAACGGCTGCTTTTTGTTGAGCACGAGGCTATAGGGATTATCATGACAAAGCAGTATCCGGTGTTCTCTGGCGAAAGCAACGGCATTTTCAAACAGCGCTACTGTCGCTGGTGCGCCTGTGGGCATGTGCGGATAATTGAGCCACATGATCTTGGTACGTTCTGTAACCAGGTTCTTTAAGGCCTGCCAGTCGGGTTGCCAGCCATGATTTTCCAGTAAAGGATATTCAATAACATTGGCACCTGCCATTTTACTCACCGACCGGTAAGTCGGATAACCCAGCTCGGGGACGAGGACCTCATCACCTTCATCGAGGAAAGTCAGAGAAATGTGGGTAATACCTTCTTTGGAGCCGATCAGGGGCAGAATTTCCGAGGCTGGATTCAATGCCACACCGAATGTATGCTGATAATACGCTGCAATAGCCTGCCTGAAACCCGGCGTGCCTGTATAAGGCGGATACCCGTGGGAATCAGCTCTGGAAGCTGAGGCCGAAAGCGCTGCAATGGTTTCAGGGGAAGGCGGCATGTCCGGACTTCCGATACCAATATTAATAACATCGTGCCCTTCAGCAATTAATTTACGCACCTCAGTGAGTTTTATTGAAAAATAGTATTCAGAGGTTTGTTGTGTCCGTTTCGCTGGCGTAATGATCATTCTGAAATAAAGTCATTTGAAAAAGGGCGGCAATTTAGTGATTTTCAGGCTTACCAAAGTTCTTTTTAAATCCGGAAAATTATTTTAACTTCCTGTTTTCAGGTAAAAATCTGTAAAAGTCGTCTTGATAGTAAGTCTGATTTATTTATTGAGACGAATAATTGTTAACCAATAACCTTTGAATATTAATGACTACTCCTTCTGCAAACGGTGTATCACGCCGTTCATTTTTGTATTCTGTAAGCATGCTGGCTGCAGGAACTGCCATGACCGTGCCGGCAGGAGCTTTCGGCGCTGCCCAAAAACTCAGGATTGTACTTGTGGGTACAGGAGTTCGCGGAATCTCCTTCTGGGGAAAACGACTTGTTGAACAATATCCTGACATTCTGGAGTTTGTAGGCCTGTGCGATATTAACCCCGGCCGCGTAAAATATGCTAAGGAATACATGAAAGTATCCTGTCCCGTATTTACGGATTTTGATAAAATGATCACGCAGACCAAGCCGGATCTGATTATCGTGACAACCAAAGATTCTACTCACCATGAATACATTATCAAAGGCCTGAATAGTGGAATTGATGTTTTAACTGAAAAGCCATTGACTACGGATGAAGTGAAATGTCAGGCAATTCTGGATGCGGAAAGAAAATCGGGGAAAAACCTGATTGTGGGTTTCAATTACAGATGGGGGCCTTATGTAACCAAAATCAAGCAACTTTTAAAGGACGATACAATCGGGGAAATAACATCAGTAGATTTTAACTGGTACCTGAACACCCACCACGGCGCATCGTATTTCCGCAGATGGCATGGTCAGATGGATGGTGGCGGCTCACTATGGGTTCATAAGGCAACGCACCACTTTGATTTGCTGAACTGGTGGCTTGATGCTGATCCTGAGGAGGTTTTTGCCTACGGTGCCCTGGAACATTATGGTAAAAACGGGCCTTTCCGAGGTAAAAATTGCCGTACCTGCGCTCACAAAACAGATTGCAAGTATTAC
The DNA here is from genome assembly GCA_040391535.1 of Telluribacter sp. Lineage (GTDB taxonomy): Bacteria > Bacteroidota > Bacteroidia > Cytophagales > Spirosomataceae > JBEBXQ01. Next base: position 25,497 of record JBEBXQ010000035.1, read on the forward strand.
TGGGATATTACCAAGAGCAGCCATGATATGAAATTGTATGCAGAGAATGAAAAATACGACGGCTATGTAAGGGACAACTGTCTTTTCAGGGAAGAGATTGATATTTATGATAAAATGTCGGCACAGATTAAATATGCCAACAATACTGTCGTGAATTATTCATTAACTACTTATTCTCCTTATGAAGGCTGGAAAATAGCCTTTAACGGACAAAAGGGCCGGATTGAAGCGTGGTTGGATATTCCATGGATGAGTAACGAGCAGATGGATCAGGAAGGGCTTCATGCTGCGGAAATGAATCAGGCAGGTAATAGCGACATGAACTACGAACCCATGATTGTATTTAAGAACTGGGAAGATTATAAGTTAGTACAGGTGGGCAGCGAACGGGCCGGTCATGGCGGTGGCGACCGGAGATTACATGACAAAATTTTCAAAAATCCCAACGAACCGGATCCGCTGAAACATACTGCGGGTGTTCGTGATGGTGCCATGTCCATCCTGATCGGTATCGCGGCCAGGAAAAGCATCCAGACCGGGAAAGCCATTAAAATTGGTGATCTGACAGATCTGAAACCATCTGCTGACAGGTCGTAAAACCTGATGAGAAATCTCTGTGGCAGGATGTATTTCACCTGTCACAGAGATTGACTATATTTTTGAATTTTTTTTAATAAATACAGGCAACTACAGGATACTGGTTTTGGTGTATTTTGTAATATTTGGTTAAAATGTTTCAATTTTATTAAGTGTTCGTAATCATATCCCGGACGATAGACTTAATAGCGGAGTTTTAATCAAATTGTTCATCGTATGGAGTATGCTTCCCTGAGTGATTCTTTATTGGTAAAATTACTGAAGATAGGGGATGAAGCATCCTTTAGGGAAATTTACAACAGGTACTGGTATATATTATTTAATACGGCCAAGCGAAAATTATATTCTCCTGAGATTGCAGAGGAACTCATTCAGGATATCTTCACAGACCTTTGGGCAAGGAAAGAGAGCCTTGAGATTGATCACCTGAAGAGTTATCTTTTCGGGGCATTAAAATTCCAGGTTTTTAATCAGATCCGCAGTCGTCTTGTGCAGGAGGCCTATGAAAAATACAGCCTTACAAACTACAGTGCGCATGACCGCCATACCGAAAACCTGCTTGCGTATGAAGATCTTTTTAATGCAATAGAAAACGCGATAAAGCAGCTTCCCGAAAAAACGCGATCGATTTTCAGATTGAACCGCCTGGAAAACCACTCGGTAAAGGAAATTTCTGTTCTGCTGCATATTCCCGAAAGAACCATTGAATATCACCTGACCCAGGCTCTGCGCCTTCTGCGGAATTATCTGAAAGAATTCGTCAGTCTTTCTGTGGCTTTTCTGGTTTCTTTCTGAAGGGGATGCCGGACTGATGGGTTCTGGTATATTCCTTCCAGCCTGAAACAGTTTATCGGATTGCTGAATACGATCCGTTTCGCATTGGAATTATTATTAAGATTAACGTCTCCGGTGAAAGTTACCTGTATACAGTGCAAGGATTTCTTCAATATCCGGACTCTGTTGAATAACCCTCACCGGGAAATAATACTGTAACTACTACGTCAGGAAAATAAACAGTCTTCTACACAATTATCCATTTTAAAGCTCATGTTGACGCGATCCGATCTGTATTGCAGCATCATGGGTTTCCGGAAATTAATGCCCGTTAGATGAAAAATTAAATTGCTATGGTCATACAATATTTCCTATGTACATTTGCTAATGTATTTTATATTTAATTAGTCTAAATATAAAAAATGAGTTGATTTTTGTCATTCTGATTAAAAAATTTGGGGTAACTGATAACTATTCAGGATGTTGGGATGGTTTTGTGTGAACTTGTATTACTAATCCATGAATATCATTCTACTTAAATCCCTTAGGTAATATTTAATGTTGATTACCATAATCGCTCTGAATAGCGCTAAGATTTACATTCGATCATTTAATTATAAAGTATACACAGATAATATGGACGTACTGATCTTTACCATCATTTGGCGGTTTATAAGGGATAATCCGTCACAAGGTTTTTGAGATTGTAATGGATTGATTTTGCTGCAAAAAGAAGCAGTTTAACAGTACGGGTGCAGAACATCATTCGTGGATGAACAGGAGATCATTGTCATTTAGAATAGATGGTAAATGTTTCGCTGTGTTTAGGTTAGTCGTTGTTTTAACTTTAAAAAGTGCAAATTTTGAAAAAGCTTTTCTATACAAAAATCAGATATTTGGTATTAGTTATTCCTGCTTTGATAGTGTTGGGTACGATCTGCGAACAGGTCATTCAATTCTACTTTAACCGGCAGAGGCCTGAAGCTGAGCATTTCTGTGAAATAGACGGGAATCAAATCCATTTTGTTAAGAAGGGGCATGGTGGTCCTACTGTTGTCTTTCAGTCGGGTCTTGGGGGAGATCACAAAATCTGGGAGCAGATTCAGGATTCGCTTTCTCAGCTGACTACCACCATCTCATATGACAGAATCGGGCTCCAATGGAGTGACCCTTCCACACAGGTAAAAACCCTGGAAAGTATTAAAAATGAACTGTTCCGCTTATTAGAAAAGACAAATTGTCCTAAACCTTATGTGCTGGTTGGCCACTCATTGGCGGGAATTACGTTACGACCATTTATCCGCGATTATAGCAAGGATATAAGCGGGATTGTGCTGCTTGATGTTTCTCATCCGCTCGATGTAAAGAGATCGTCCGACGAACTGAAAAAATACCTTCGGGTTCCACCCTTGTGGTTAATGACCATTTTAGTGGAGACTGGAATTGCCCGGCTTTTTCTGACCCTACAACCATTCATACAGGATCTTCCAAAGGACCATTGGATGAATAGATATATCAGGGATTATCTCTACAGATCATATAAGACCCTACTAAGGGAAGCGGTTGATGACGATCGGATGTTTGAGGAAGCAGAATCTATAAAATCCTTTTTTAACATTCCTCTGGTGGTCATTACCGGATCTTATCCCGATGGTGCCGGATTTCTTACGGATCCGGGTTTGGAGTCTGAATACCTGTTTATTCACCGGGAGCTGCAGCATGATTTGCTTAACCTGTCCACCAATAGCAGGCAGATGATGGCCTTTAAAAGCGGACATTATGTTCCTCTTCAGGATCCGGCTATTGTTATAGATGCAGTAAAGGATATGCTTAAGACCCCGACCGATTAAGTAGCCCCTCAGATGCCGGTTTAATTACGGGCGGTTTCTTTCCCTGCTCCTTGTTGTATTGGTTTTTATTGCCTGATCCGGGGCAAACAGGGCAAAGTGGTCAGACCCATCCGTTTATCACACGTAGCAACGAAAATCAGGAGGGGGCACGTGCACATCGGATAGGTGGTGAGGCATCGGACAGATGAAGCAGAACATAGCTGATACAGGATGCATGTGCAGATAATCCAACCGAACCGGCAGATTTTATAAGTATAGTTCTTAAAGGATCTTATACATTTGCATCATTATTTATAATTAGTCTATTTAGAAATAAATAAAAAACAACACTTACTTTACAGGTCGCTTTTATAACATGAGTACAGAATTAAAATACAAAAATGAATAAATGATCTGAGCATCAAATCAGATTCAATCAAAAGCATATCGAATTCAAAGCAAACAACAGGGGCGGTTGTATCCGCCCGATTTTCGCGCTAATGCGTCATACTTTCAAACGCTGAATTATTTTAAAGCAATGCAAATTATTAAAGCTCTGCACACAGGATTTCTTTGTATCCTGTCAATAATCGCCTTTGCCCAGGAGCCCGGCGTCTCGCTGTCGGGGCAGGTGCGGACAGAGGAAGGTGAAACGCTCCCTGGGGCGGCTATCAGCCTCAAAGGTACTTCCTATGGCACAGTCGCCAATGCTGATGGCAAATATATGCTCACAAACGTACGCCCTGGCTCCTATCAGTTGCAGATAACCTATCTGGGTTACAGAACGCTCTCCAGAGATATTTCGGTGAAGGCCGGTGAACAGATCAGACATAACTTCAAACTGGTTTCTGAAACTCATGAACTTGAATCATTATCGGTAATCGGCCGTTCGGAAACCAGGGAGGTAAACCGTCAGGCCTATAATGTAACTGCAATTGATGCCAAAAAGCTGCAAAATTCGACTCTTGACCTGTCTCATGCCCTTGACCGGGTATCAGGAGTACGTGTCAGAGAAAGCGGAGGGGTCGGATCCAATATGAATTTCTCACTTAACGGGTTTACCGGCCGTCAGGTCAAATTCTTCCTTGATGGTGTCCCCATGGACAATTTTGGTTCGTCATTCCAGCTAAATAACATTCCGATCAACCTTGCAGAACGTGTGGAAGTTTACAAGGGTGTCGTGCCGATCTGGTTGGGTTCAGATGCATTGGGAGGTGCCGTAAATATTGTAACCAATACCCGGCAGAACAGCTATCTGGATGCATCTTATTCCTATGGCTCTTTCAATACGCACCGTACAGCAATCAATGCGGGATATACGGGCAAAAATGGCTTCACAGCACAACTCAATGCATTCCAGAATTATTCGGATAATAATTACTGGATTACAGTGGATGTAGCAGATGTGAATACGGGAGAATATTTCAGAAATCAGCGCCTTCGCCGGTTTCACGACACCTATCACAATGAAACTGTGATCGCGAACGTCGGCGTGGTTAACAAAAAGTTTGCAGACCGCTTGCTGGTAGGGATCACATTAGGTAAAAACAAAGCCGAGATTCAGACTGGTGCGCGGATGGTAAGTGTGTTTGGGGCATGGCACCGCAAAGGAAATATTGTGATGCCCAGCTTGAAATATCAGAAGAAGGATTTGTTTGTCAAAGGTCTGAATGTCAATATTTCAGCCAACTATAATCTCGGGCAGGAGCAGAATGTAGATACTGTATACCGGAGGTACAACTGGTTCCAGCAATTCAAGCAGTACGAAGGCAGCGGCAGTGAGAGAGAAAGATCGCTCTACCGGTTCCGTAATAATAATGGCCTGGCTACGGGGAATGTAACCTATCAGATCAATGACCGTCATTCATTTACCATTAACAACGTATATAATACCTTCAATCGCAGAGGAGAGGATGAACTTTTTCCGGATGCGGAAAAATACGAACAACCGCGGATCAACAAGAAGAATGTATTGGGTTTGGGATATAAATTCAATTATAGTGAAAAATGGAATACGTCTGTGTTCGTAAAACATTTTTCCCAGCGAAACAGATATTCGGTGTCTTACAATCCGAGCGGGAACTGGGGAGATAATGCATTCCTTGAGCAGAAAAACAACTTTACAAAACTGGGCTACGGAATTGCCACTACCTACTTTATTGTAAAGAATCTTCAATTGAAAGGATCATTTGAAAAAAGTTATCGTTTGCCGGAAACCGATGAGCTTTTCGGTGATCTTATTAACCTTGAAGGCAATATAGAGCTGGACCCCGAAACAAGCTATAACTACAATCTGGGTTTTAGTTATAACGGGAGCATCAACAGGGTGCATCGTTTCAGCGCCGATGTAAATTTGCTTTACCGGGATGCCCAGGGTTTTATTCGTCCGCGACTTAATGCCAACCAAACCAAGCAGGTCATGGACAACCTGGCTGACGTGACCAACTTTGGGGTAGACGGTGAAATTCGTTATTCCTACAGGCAGCTGTTTACCGCTGGTGTGAACCTGACTTACCAGGACCTCCGCAACAACACACGTTTCGAAGATGGTTATACTGTCGAAAGCCCGCTTTACCGGGACCGCATTCCTAACATGCCCTTCATGTTCGGTAATGCAGATGCCGCATTATTTCTTAAGGACTTCGGAAAAAAAGGCAATACACTAACGTTTGGCTACAACCTCTTGTATGTACATGCTTATTATCTCTACTGGCCTAGCCTTGGCAAAGATAAACTGGATATTCCACAGCAGCTAAGTCACGATGTGAATGTAGTATATGCGATGGCAGATGGCAGATACAATGTATCGGTAGAGTGCAAAAATCTGCTTGATTCCAAGCTGTTTGATAATTTCAGTTTGCAAAAACCAAGTCGTGGACTTTATGTCAAATTACGCTATTTTATCAGTAAATAATTCCAATCAATATAAAATTTAATGCAAATCATAAACATGAAAAAGTCATATTTAAAATGGTTTTTCGCGGTGGGAGCTGGTCTTTTCATGAGCGCATGCAGTGACGACAAGAATAATGCCCCCACGCCTGATCCCGATCCTGAACCAGGTACTGGCACAACCTCGCGTTATGTGGTTGCATCTGCACCGATCGGTTCACAGGGTGTTGCAGATTATCTGTTAACAACGAGCGACCTGACCAAAGGTACCATCAGCACGGTAGGGCAGGGTATTGAACAGGATGGCTCATACCGCTATTACATGACTCACAAAGGCAAATTCTTCAGCCTGCTTTATGGGCAAGGCAATCCGGGTGCTGTAACAACCTACACACTGGATGATAAAGGGGAACTTCAGAAAACTTCTGATTTTCAGGCTGAAACTGTACAGGTATTTACCACCGCAGGTGATGATATTCTGACAATCAAAGTACCCCGAAGCGGCAACGAGAGTGCCTCCTGGTTCCGCATCAATGCAGATCAGTCCAAAATCGTTGCTGAAGGACAGATTAACATCGTGAATCTGGCCGGCAATGGCGAGCGTGCGCACTTTACCTGGGCTACTCAGGTAGGAGACAAAGTGTTTGCTCCTTATATGAGCATTAAAGGTGTTGCGCCGGATGTGTTCGGAACAGCAAATCCTGATAGCACCTGGATCGCTGTTTTTTCATACCCGGGGATGACCTACGAAAAAACGATTAAGGATAATCGTACCAGCTTTATTGGCGCTTACTTCAACAATGGCCTGGCTGTGGATGAAAACGGAGACGTTTATGGTTTCTCTCCGGCATCAGCAAGTGACGCCGGTACCCCGTCATCTACCAAGCCGTCTGCATTCATTCGTATCAAAAAAGGCACTACTGAGTTTGACCAGACCTATTTCTTCAATGTGCAGGAGAAATCAGGAGGGTACAAGATTGCCAACCAGACCTACCTGGGCAACGGTAAGATCCTTTTGTACATGTACGGAACAGTTAACACCGCTACCGGAAGTAAAAAACTTGCTATCGCTGATCTCTATAATCAGACGTTCACCTGGGTAACCGGTGCTCCTGATGCAATCGCTTCATCATCTGCTTCCTATAATAATAATACAGTAAGTGATGATAAGAAGAGTGTTTATGTAGGCATTAATACCGAAGCTGGCAGCTGGATTTATACGATTGATATTGCAACGGCTGTAGCTACACAGGGACTTAAAGTAGAAGGAGGTGCAATTACCGCTGTTTTGAAAGTAAAATAACTGAATTATTTTAAATCTACTCCCCACCATAATACGGTGGGGAGTAGTTAGAAGTCATCAGCAGAGAGCAAGATATTGACAGAGTGTTTTGTTACTGAAGCTCTCCGGACAGCAAAATAATCAGATGAAGCATAGAGTGAGTAAGCCAGGGTGGAAATGGGATACAGAAATATCAGAATAGGGCAGACATACGAAGAAGCAGGAAATACGCAATCTCAGGATTATCCTCTTCATCAACTTGGTAATGCATTTTTTTCAATGTCAACCATTGAAGGAGCAGATGAATACTTCTTCAGGGAAGTACACCGTCATGATTTTTATGAACTGCTCTGGTTCACTGATGTCAGGCCGAATCAGGTACATTACATCGACTTCAACAAGTATCCAATTGCCAATAATCAGGCATTTCTGCTGTGGCCGGACCAGGTTCACAGTATAGATAAGCTTCATAAAAGGGGATTTGTACTGGCCATTTCAAAGGATTTTTTTGAGAGGCTGATTGGTAACGAAATCTCCAGGGTTTTAGGCTGCTCCACCAGCTTTACCGTCGTGATCCCCGATGACTGGCTGCAGGTTTTAAATACACTGATGGATCTGATCAGGATTGAATATGACGGAGCCTGCCGCCCTTCTATTCTTGAATCCTATCTCCGAAGCTGGTTTCTGCATTGTATTGAAGTACAAAAACAGATCAATCCCATCCCGCATAATGACCCGCGCCTGCAAACACTGATTGGGTTCATAGAAGTTCATTACCGCAAACAACGTCATGCTGATTTTTATGCAAAGCAGTTATCGATCAGCGCCAAGCGACTCAATGAACTTACCAGCAAATCATTTGGCAAAACCATCAGTCAGATGATTAACGATCGCCTGATTCTTGAAGCAAAACGTGAAATTGGTTATATCGAAAAGCCTATCAAAGAAATCAGCTATGAACTGGGCTTTTCAGAACCTGCCTATTTCACGAGATTCTTCGGGAAACAGACAGGATATTCCCCTCTGGAATTCAGAAGAAGAGTCGTTGTACCAGATCATTAATCAGAAGTGAGCTCCCCTGTTTTCTGAAATATAACAGATTGAAATATA
>JBEBXQ010000036.1:0-33236 GCA_040391535.1 Telluribacter sp.
GTGGAGACGGAGGGATTCGAACCCTCGTCCAGATCAGGGAAACCCTGCGCCTTCTACATGTTTATCCTTCGATTAATTGTCGGACCTGGTTAGGTTCAAGGCGGACCAGCGCCAGGTCTTAGGTGTTTGGGTCTCGTTGGATGTTAACACCATTAGTCCAACCAGTGCTGATTTTCGACACCCCTTATTCCACCCGACAGCACGTAGGTTGGAGGGATGATGGCAATTGTTTAATCCTCCGGATTAAGCAGCCATGGCGTAGTTATTTTCGCCAGTTATTGTTCGAAAAGCATTGATTTACGAGAGGTACCTTTCAACTCTCGACATGCTTACACACAGACCTTCAACCCGCTGTCAAAACCAGTCGCCCCCGGCTTTGCGCACAGTTTTCAGCTGTCGTACTATCCAATACAACGCTTATAGGGCTAAAGTTCCAATTTTTGATAAAAAAGTTACTTATAATTCCCAGCGATAGCTCAGCACGGGTACAATGCCCATGTGGTACTGCCGGACTTTCTGTTTCAGGTAGCTATCGTAATAGCTGTAGGCCACATTTTTGATATTGGCCGCGTTCTGTAAATCAAGTGATAAGGTACGGTTATAGTTTCCTTTGCTTTTTTTCCAGTAAACACGCACATCCGGACGGACGTAATCCGGCATCTGGATGGAAAATGGTTTTGATTCATCATATACCAATTGATTTTGTTGATTAGAAGATGCAATATCAATCGGCGTTTCACGCAGGCCGCCGTTCCAGATCATCCTGAAATTGAGTCCCCAGATCGATTCGTTCTTTTTCGTAAATTCCTTTCCTGCAGTGATACTGAGTGTATGATGTCCATTATAGCGGGTATGGTGCCAATCCCCGGTGGTCCGGTAGCGGGCGTCATACAAAGAACCGGCGATCAGCAGGTAAGTCTGGCGGCTGAGATATTGCTGATAGGAAACATCCGCGCCCATATTACGACCTTTTCCTTCGTTTCTGAGGCTGTAAGGAGGCCAGCCTTCGGGCAGATTGAGGACAGAGAATCCCCCCGATACCGGCACATTGAACAGCTGTTGACGGTAGAGCTCTATTTTCAGTTGCTTGTCAGCAGTAAAGAAGTGTTTGTATCCGAGTACAAAATGATGGGCACGGGTAGGTTCCAGGCGGTTGTTGGGCATGCCAATGGCATGGATATTGACAATAGCCGTTACGGGTTGCAGCTGACTGTGCAAGCCGTATGAAAGGCTTACCTGATTATCCGGATCGGGGTTATAACGGAATGCAATACGAGGTTCAAGGTATCCTTTAGGGGTAAGGCCACCGTACCAGGCGTAATGAAGGCCGGCTTCTGAGGAGAACCTGCGGAAGACAGTACTATTCCATTGGATAAATGGCTGTAGCATCCAAAGCCTGCGTATCTCCTGCGGCATGAAAAAGGCGTAAGGATTGATTTTATCGGTCTGATGATTAACGAAAAAACCTCCGGTCAGCCTCGTTTTGTTATTGATCCGGTGCTGTAGCCTGCTGGAAATGGAAAGCAGTTGTTTGGATTCGGTATCAAGCTGATGATAAAGATCCCGTTCATTCGGAAGATAAGGAATAGATTCCCGGGAAGCATCCAGTGCAGAAAAAACAACCGATGATTTCCATTGAGTACGGGATCCTGTACTCATCTGGTGGGTAATGCCGGTAGCGCCCATCCGGTTTTTGAAAATGATATCCTGCCGGTCTTTCTGGCTTTCCCAAAGGGTTGAGTCCTGCTTTCCGGTAAAGGTGTTGTTACTGACTCCGCCCATTCCGAAGAACGTAAACTGTCCGGCCTTCTCAGTGGGTAACTGTATATGAAAGGATAAGTCCTGAAATTTGATTTTTTCTCCGCCGAAATCCATCCCCATGGCACCAAGTAATCCTGTGAACGAATACCTGTAATTGACCAGGTAAGAGGCTTTTGATTTTTTTGAAAACGGGCCTTCTGCAGCTATATCGAGTCCCAGGAAGCTGGCCTGAAGTGTATATTCCTGCTTTTCGTCATTTCCGGTGCGAAGTTTCATATCCATAATACCACCCAGTACATTTCCATATTCAGCCGGGAAGGCGCCGTTCAGAAAATAGGAGTTACCGAGTAATTGTGTACTGAGAATATTAACGCTTCCGCTGGAGGTAGTCGGGCGGTCACTGAAAGTGCCGGTATTGGACAAATGATTCGGATTTACGATTTCAACACCTTCCAGCCGCCATTGGGTGTAGTTAGGGCTGTTTCCCCTTATCACAAGCGCATTGGACTGGTCATTACTTACCGTTACTCCCGGAAAGGAAACCGTTACGCGTGCCGGATCCATGTACGTGGCCGCATAGCGAAGGGTTTGTTCGGTAGTAATGGCCTCAATACTTTGCTGGGCCGGTACGGAGGTTCCGGTAACGGTAGCAACCGGTAAGCTGATCCCTGCCGGTTGCAGTCTGATTTCCAGAACTTTCTCTTTCCCTGCTTCCGTCAGGATTTCGGTAAGGTGTGTGGTTTCGTATCCCACATAAGAAACCACGAGATTGTAGCGTCCCCAGGGAATATTTTCAAACCGGAAGCGCCCTTCTTCGTCGGAGGTAGTAACAAATTCAGTTGCTGTCAGTTTAAGGGTAGCCTGCGGCAGAGGCTCTCCGGACTGGTCACTCCGAACTACGCCCCGTAAAGTGGTCGTGTGTATCTGTGCAATAGCCAGGAAAGGGAAAAGAATAAATAAGATCAGAAGTTTTTTCATGGTTCAGGACACCGTTGCCGCTGTAAGCAGGTCAATGTGTTATTCAGATTTTAAAACGGAAATTTAATGAATTTACAGGTAATACTGAAATCATTCTGATACCCCGGCCGGATAACCTGTAATGCGGAGCAGGATGTACATAATTTTCGGAAATCACCGTATAAAATCCTTTTTGAGCTTATTCTTATGATTCGGAAGGAATATTTTTTACTTTCGGTATTCATTAACAAGGAGGGTTTTACATGGAATTACAAACGATAGAAAACGCATTTAAAGATCTTCAGGACAGGATTTGCAAGGCATTGGAAATCAGTGATAAAAAAGGGAAATTTATAGAAGATAAATGGGAGCATCATTCAGGCGGCGGCGGCCGTACCCGTTTGATTCAGGAGGGGAATATACTGGAAAAAGGAGGCGTTAATTTTTCAAGCGTAAGCGGACCGGTTCATGAGCGTTTACTGCAACAGCTGAACCTTGATCCGGGAGCGGACCTGCAATTCAATGCGACAGGAGTATCGATTGTCATGCATCCGAACAGCCCGATGGTCCCGATTATTCACATGAATGTCCGGTATTTTCAGATTAACAATGGCATTAGCTGGTTCGGCGGTGGCATTGACCTGACCCCGCACTATGTACTGCAGGAGGATGCTGTTTTCTTTCACAAGACCATGAAATCAGCTTGTGACCGTCATGATCCGGTGTATTATCCGAAATTTAAATCCTGGGCCGATGAGTATTTCTATCTGCCTCACCGGGAGGAAACCCGTGGGGTTGGGGGTATCTTTTTTGACTATCTTAAACCGGAAAACGGAAAAACGAAAGAAGAGCTTTTTGATTTTGTTCTGGATGTAGGCAATCAGTTTGCCCCTGTATATACTGCTCTGATGGAAAAGCATCGGGAGGATCCTTATACCGGTGTGGAAAAAGCATGGCAATACCTGCGCCGTGGCCGGTATGTGGAATTTAACCTGGTATGGGACAGAGGAACCAAATTTGGCCTTGAAACCAGCGGACGCACCGAATCCATTCTGATGAGCCTGCCACCCCAGGCCAACTGGGCCTATGATTATAAACCCGAAGAGGGTTCACCGGAAGCGGCAACGCTTGCACTGTTGAAAAAGGGGATTGAGTGGGTGTGAATCACGGATGCTGACCGTTATGTTACAGCGGACTGAAATCCCATTTTTCAGCCTCTTCATAATGCAGGTATCCGTTACGGATGGTCAGTGGTGAAGGGAAATTATTATGATACAATTGTCCGGTTCCCAGTCCCTGGGGCATCTGCGCAGGGAATGATCCGGTGAACTGGGCAATGGCATTCAGCCCTATATTGGATTCCAGCGCGGAGGTAATCCACCAACCGATATGCAGCCTGTCCGCTATTTCTATCCATTCTCTGCATTGCTGAAAACCGCCCAGAAGGGAAGGCTTCAGAATGATATACGGCGGTTGAATGGCTTTCAGTAAATTGAACTTCTGCATATACGCCGGTAATCCGATCAGCTCTTCATCCAAAGCAACGGGAACGGGCGATTCCATGGCGATCTGCTGCATCAGTTGAGTCTGGCCGGCTTTGACAGGTTGTTCGATTGAATGGAGCTTAAATGCCGATAGTTTTTCGAGCTTATCATGAACATCTTCAGCCGAAAAAGCACCGTTGGCATCTACACGCAGGGTTATTTTCTCCGGAGAAAACCGGGAGCGGATGAACCGGAGGATTTCACATTCCTGTTCAAAATCTATAGCACCTACTTTTATTTTGATGGTAGTATAACCTTGTTGTAATTTATCTTCAATCTGTTTCAGCATGAATTCCTTTTCGCCCATCCAGATAAGCCCGTTGATCTGAATTCCCTGCTTTCCTGCTGCAAACGCGTTGGGAAAGATCATACGCCTGCTTCCGTTCAGGTAATCATATAAAGCGGTTTCCAGTCCGAAACGAACCGAAGGAAGATGTTCCGGTACTACCTGTTGTACGATCATCGGCAGGTTAAACGGAAATACTTCCAGATCCAGCTGATTGAATAACTGACAGACTTCCTGTAGCTGTACTTCAAAATCAGGAATATCATCCACACTCAGTCCTGCAAGAGGCCCGCATTCACCGTAAGCACACACACCCGGGTTTTCCGTATCAGTCAGTCTGAGTATCCAGATCTTCTTTTCATGCAGAATACCCCGTGAAGTACCTGCGGCGAATCGGAAATGGAGGAGATAAGGGACAGGTTCAATACGGATTGACATGGAAAAGGCCTTTGGAAATTGAAAACATTTTTTCAAGTATAGAAAAAAATACCCGTATTTCGTGAAAATATTCAGGATATGCATAAGATCGCGAAACTGTTATTGTGGCCTTTTTCTCTTCTTTACGGAAGCATTACAAGGGTAAGGAACCTGCTGTATGATCGTGATTTTAAAAAGTCTTTTCAGCCGCCTGTTACTACTGTTTCGGTGGGGAATCTGACCGTGGGCGGTACCGGCAAAACGCCCTGTGTTGAATACCTGATCCGTTTACTGGCCGGTTCTTATCATATTACAGTGCTTAGCCGTGGTTATGGCCGGGGAACAAAAGGTTATATAGCTGCGGAGAAAGGAGTATCGGCCAATATCATAGGTGACGAGCCGCTGCAGTATTTTCAGAAATATGGCGAAAAAGTGAATGTGGCCGTATGCGAAGACCGGGTGGAGGGCTTCCACCGGTTATATAAGCAGTTTCCTCAAACAGGTCTGCTGCTGCTGGATGACGCTTATCAGCACCGGGCTATTCAACCGCATGTCAATATTCTCTTAAATGATTACCATCGTCCGTTTTACCACGATTTGCCGTTTCCGGCCGGCCGGCTCAGGGAAGGGCGGACGGGAGCCGGAAGAGCGGATGCCGTTATTGTTACCAAATGCCCGGTTGTACTGACCTCAGAGGATCAGAAAGGCATAGAGACGCATATCCGCAGCTATACCCGCCCGGGTGTTCCGGTATTTTTTGCAGGTATTGCTTACGGAAAACCCGTTAATTTTGCCGGACAAACGACAGCTGCCTTTAACAGCATAGTGGCAGTGGCGGGTATAGCGCAGCCCGGATCGTTTTTGAAGCACCTGAATACATTTTATTCCATTGAAAAAACGTTGCTTTATAAAGATCACCATGATTATGTAAAGGAAGACCTGGAAGAAATGATAAAATACCTGAAAAAGGATAATTTTGTGGTGACAACCGAAAAAGACCGGGTAAAACTGGCCCCGTTGCTGGAAGGCACCCCATGGCAAAACCGTTTTTTGTATATTCCGATTCAAATGGAATTCAAAGGGAATGCCGGAAGTTTTGATGAATGGATAAAAAAGCGGATTGTCCGGGACAATGAACAGCAATCTTTTGATGCATAGAATTTTTCAGGTATTAGTTGTAGTGTTACTGGTTGGTTACGGGGGACTTTCTGCCGTTACTGCTCAGAACCTTCCGGGTAATCTGAAACTGCCCACCGGTGGAAGCGGAGAAAGCGGAGGAGTGATGAGTGGCGGACCGGTTCAGCTGGATGACAGTACCAAAAATGTTTACGGGCCCACGACTACCAAGTATTTTCTGCAGGACGATATCCTCAATAACCGTGATTCCACGCGTTACTTTGTGGATACTTCACAAACCAATTTTCACCGCTGGTCGTATGTGGATAAATCCTGGGGAAGGCTTATTGATCTCGGAAACCTGGGAACTGCATCCCGACAGCTGTTTTTTCAACCCCGGCAACAGGTAGGGGCTGACCTGGGGTTTCATGCCTATGACGCTTATATGACCAAAGCGGAGGACATACGGTATTACGATACCAAGTCACCGTTTACGGATATGAATTATATTATGGGCGGGCGTTCACAGGATATCCTGCGCTTTCATTTTACGCAGAACATTACCCCGCGGTTAAATGCCGGTTTTGGCTTGCAGCGTTTTACTTCCAACAAGCAGTACGGGACATTCAGCGCGTTAGGAAGCGAAGCCAATCTCGCTAAAAACTGGGGCTTTCATTTTCATACCAGTTATGCTTCTGAAGATGGGAAGTACCTGTTATTAGCTCATTTCAGGCACATGAATCATCAGGTGAAAGAGCAGGGTGGAGTACTTCCTGACTCAACAGAAGCAGGTATTGACCGTTATAAGTATGACGGAAATGCCCGCCTGACCGACCTGACACGATCCTGGGAGCGGCAGAATCGCTACTATCTGTATCACCAGTATAAGCTGGCGAACGGGTTTCAGGTATTTCACCAGGCTGAATATGGGAAAACCATTAACCGGTATCAGGATAATGATCCTGTAATGGGGCTGGACTATGCTGTTTACCCGCATCTGAGGATTGATACGACAAAGATTTTCCAGGAGATCCATTACGGGATTTTTGAAAATAAGGTAGGTTTGAAAGGACAGCTTTCGGGGTTTAATTACCGTGCAACCCTGCGTCAGCGCCTGTACCGGATGCGGGGCGATGTACAGCGGGGCAATACGGAAGGGGGGACTTATACCAGCTATAAAACACCGCTGAAGTTTGAGAATATTATCGGATTATGGCTGAGCTATTACCTGAAAGACTCCACACAGCATCTGATAGCAGAAGGAGAGCATTTACTGGGAAAGGATTTTAAATTGAAAGGTGAACTTTCAACAAAATGGCTGAAAGCGGGATATCAGACGATCTTCTGGTCACCGGATCTGTTAATGCAGAATTATATCAGTAATGTCCTGCAATGGGAAAATGATTTTGACCTCATGGGGGCAAATACCATTTACGGGTCCATTCCGCTGAAGCTGAATAAGTTTGAGTTCATTCCTGAAATACAGTATCATCTGCTGACCAAATACCTCTATTACGATGAAAACGCGATCGCGCAGCAGCATAACAGTGTGATCAATCTTTTGCGTGTAGGGGTCAATACCAAATGGGAAAGCGGCCGTTTTGCTTTTGCCGGAATGGGCTACGTATCCACGACTGACAACAAGGATATCATCAGGATCCCCGGTGTTTTTGCAAGCGGACAGATCACTTTTGATTTTACTTATGCCAAGGCTATGGATGTACAACTGGGTGTGGCGGCTACTTACCGCTCTTCCTATTATGCCGATGCCTACATGCCAATGACCCAGCAGTTTCATTTGAATAATGATTTCATGGTAGACCAATACGCGGTAGCGGATGTGTTTGCCAATTTAAGGATTAAACGAGTGCGGCTGATGCTGAAAATGTCTCACGCCAACCAGGGGTTATTTGTGCCTGGTTATTACATAACACCCGGTTACCTTGGTTTGCGCAGGTCGTTCGGTATTGGTGCAAACTGGCCATTATTTGATTAAGAATATTGATTTACGCATTTTTAGAGCCGTAAATAATTACTGAATAGCCTATGTCGATTACCACGCTCGGACTTGAACTGCCGACTGATCCGCGTTGGGTCAGCATTGCCGGAATGAAGCTGGCCGATATTCTCATTGATCATGCGTATTGTGAGCAGAAAGCGGCTTCTTCCTGTATTTCCCTGATTGTCCATTATCCCAGGAAAGAGAAACTGGTAGAAACCCTTACACCCATTGTGGCAGAGGAATGGGGGCACTTTCAGAGAGTCCTGAAGGAACTGAAAAAACGCAATATTCGTCTGGGAAACCAGCGGAAGGATGAATACGTGAAAAAGATAAGTGAATTTCTCAGAAAGAAAGGCGATGAAAAAGAGGTGTTGCTTGACCGGTTATTATTCTGTGCCTTAATTGAAGCCCGCAGCTGCGAACGATTTAAAATACTTTCTGAAAATCTCAATGAACCGGGTTTACAGAAATTTTATCGCGAACTGATGATTTCAGAAGCAGGCCATTACCGGACGTTTATTGAGCTGGCAGAGGAATATATTGACCCTGAGAGGGTAAGAAGCCGATGGAAGGAAATTCTGAAAAAAGAGGCCGAAATCCTGCTGACACTGGACGTCAGAGGTGACAGGATGCACTGATGTGAATTCCACATTGATTAGTAGATACATAAAAAGAATTGCTTTGAATACTGTTAATTTTTACCAGAATAATATGAAAATAAATCTCTCTTTGTTGCTGTTATTCAGCTTATTTACGCTGGCTGCTCACGCACAGCGTGATTTCTACGAAATCAGAAAATACTCCATTTCCGGTCCTGAACAGGAGTCAGTACTGGATCAGTATCTTCAGAATGCTTATCTGCCGGCACTGCACCGGGCCGGTGTAAAGGACGTTGGCGTTTTCAAACCTGTCCTTACCGATACCGAAAATGCGGGCAAGTATGTCTATGTATTTATACCTTTGAAAAGTATGGATCAACTGACCAGATTGCCGGAGACTGTGGCAAAAGATAAGAAGTATCTTGCTGATGGAAAGGATTATATAGATGCTGATTATAAGAATCCGGCTTATACCCGTTATGAAACCACGGTGGTGCGTGCTTTTCAAAATGCGCCGAAGTATAAAAAATCAAAGCTGACCGGTCCCAAAGCTGACCGCATCTATGAATTGCGAAGCTATGAAAGCCCTTCCGAAAAATTATACTGGAATAAAGTGAAAATGTTTAATGACGGCGATGAAATCGGTATCTTTGACAGGCTGGGTTTCAACGCGGTTTTCTATGGTGAAGTGGTTGCCGGCAGCACACAGCCTAACCTGGTTTACCTGACCACTTTTGCCAATAAAGCCGAGCGGGATAAACATTGGGATGCTTTCAGGGATGACAGCCAGTGGGGTAAACTGAAGGTTATGCCCGAATATCAGAATAACGTTTCTAAAAATGTAACCCTGTTCCTGTATCCGGCTGAGTATTCAGATCTATGATATAATCGTTTATAAATGTCTTCATTTTTAGGAGAACTGGCCGGGTATCTGGCCGAAAAACACAGAACAGCTTCGCTGAGGATAAGGGTTATCTTACCTACGAAGCGTTCTGTGTTTTTTTTGAAAAAAGAACTGGTCAGTATTGATCCTGTACTGATTAAAAGTATTGAAGCGCAGTCGGTAGAAGATTTTATTTCTTCCGTTACGACAATTGAGCTGGCCGATCAGGTCAGTTTGTTATTTACGCTATACCAGACTTATAAAGAGATTGAACCCGGTACCGATTTTGACCGCTTCATGGGCTGGGCACCGGTAATGCTGGAGGATTTTGACCGCATTGATCTGCACAGGATCGACAGCGATTATTTGTTCGATTACCTCACCGAAGCGAAGGCCCTCGAACGCTGGGAGTCTCAGTTGCCACCCGGCAAAACCCTGCATAAAAAAGATACCGGTTTACATTATTTCAGACTTTTTGAGAAAATCCGGCAGGTATATAAGGCGTTCAGGATAAGATTGAATGAGCAGGGGAAAGGATACCGGGGAATGGCCTATCGTGAACTGGCCGATCGCACTGCCGAGTTGTTGCTTGCTTCTGAAGAACATGATCTGATTTGTTTTGCAGGTTTTAACGCCTTTACAGAATCAGAGCGGCTCATGATCAGGCAATTGGTGAAAGAAGGAAAGGGAGAGGTGATCTGGGATACAGACCGCTATTACATGGAGCTGAACCGGGAAGTGGAGGCAGGGGAATATCTGAGAAATTACCGTACAAACAAGATATTCGGAAATACCTGGAACTGGATGGGGGACGAGCTGGCGACGGCAAAAAAAAATATACGTATTTATGGTGTGCCTAACGCAGTTCTGCAGGCAAAACTGGCCGGACAAATCTATCAGCAGTCAGCACTCATCAATCCGGATGTGAAAACGGCTATTGTGCTGGCTGACGAAAACCTGTTGCTGCCCGTTCTTTGTTCCTTGCCGGAAGACGTAACGGACTTCAACGTAACTATGGGACTTTCCCTGCGGCATTCGTTGCTTTATTCGCTGGTAGAAGAGATTTTTGAATTACACCAGCAGGCCGTGGAACGCATTCAGTCCGACGGTGGAATGCGTTATAGTCATCGGTCGGTGAGCCGGTTGCTGAATCATACATATGTCAGGCAGTATCTGACGTTAACCAATCTGCCGGAAGAACGTGATACGGCCGATAAGATCCTGACAGCAGCTAATGATAAGCTTTTCTTTACACCGGCTGAACTAATGGAGCTTTCAGCAGGGGTAAGGCTGTTCAGGTTGTTCTTTACTCCCTGGCAAAAGGGGAATTCTAATCAGATTATTGAGATTTTCGCCGGGATCGGATCGCTTTTAAAAGAACGTTTTCACAACAACGGGAAGTCGTCGGAAATCGCTTATTTTACTCTTTTTGATGATTTGTTGTCACAGTTCAGAGGAACACTCGCCCTGCATCAGCAGAGTATCAGTTCTTTTACCTTCCGGACTTTTCTGATGGAAATGCTTCGCCAGACGAAAATTCCTTTCGGAGGCGACCAGACAAGTAATCTGCAGATTGTGGGCATGCTCGAAACCCGCGCTCTTGATTTTGACCGGATCATCATTTTGTCGCTCAATGAAGGTGTCCTGCCCAAAAACAGACAGAATGATTCACTCATTCCGATTGATATTGCCACAGAAGTGGGTATCCCGGTTTTCCGCCAGCAGGAAGCCATTATGTCGTATCATTTTTACAGGCTGCTTCAAAGGTGCCATGATATCCACCTGGTATATGCCAATACGGAAAATGCGCCCGGAGGTCCGGAGAAAAGCAGGTTTATCAGACAGCTGGAATTTGAACTGCCGATGTATAATCCGAACATCAGGATCGAAAATGTAGCCATTGCTTTTCCGGTATCAGCTCCTCTGAAAAGGGTAGACTGGATTGAGAAGAATGAGGATATGATGGTGAAAATCAGGAAATATCTGACAGAAAGGGGCGTTTATCCTACCCATTTGAATACACTCATTAATGATCCGATGGAGTTCTATCTGCGTTATATAGCCAGGATAAAGGTGGAAGATGAGATGGATGATGAATTAGGAATGGATAAAATAGGCCTTTGGCTGCACGCTACACTGGAAACATTGGATCAGGAGTTTTTTCTGCAAGGTAAAACTCCTTCTGAAGATCAGATGAAAGCGCAGCTGAGAAAGAGCTTTACCGATGCTTTCGGGCAATATAATACGGAATTCGGGCTTAACCGGCTGTATTATCTGATCGGTGAACAACAGATTATGGCTTTCTTAACCCATCAGATTTCTGAAGTGAAGGATAGAACGGCCATTGCCGCTGAGCAGGAACTGGATTACCATCTGCCACTGACGATTCATGGAGAAACGCTGGATATCAGGCTTGCCGGGAAAATCGACAGGATTGAACTTACCCTTGACAATAAATTATTGGTCATGGATTATAAAACCGGTAGTGTAACCATGCCGGGATGGTCGCGTAAATCCAGTGAGGAAATCGATCTGGAAATCATGAAAAGCACGGATTTCAAAGTAGGTTATGCACGTCAGTTGTGGTTCTATCAGCTACTGATGCACCTGAAGATAAAATCTGAAAACGGGCTGAGACTGGGAGATAGGGTTTACCACGCTGATCAGTACAGCATTGAGGCCGCTTTCTATTCTTTCCGTAAACCAACCGAACTGATTGAAAACCCCTATTTCATATCAGAAGATCCTGAGGTTTTTCTTGAAAAATCGAAGGAATTGCTATCCGGTATTCTATCGGATTTGCTGAATAAGGATGTCCCGTTTGTAAGATCACCTGATGCTGATGAACGTCGTTCCGGGGTTTATGAGGGACTGGCCGGTTATTAATAGACATAGGCAGCCGGTCACGGTCAGATGGTATCTTCTTTTACATGAAAGGCGGTTTTCATTTGTTCCCGGTCAAACTCCCCCTCGTTATTGGCCAGCCAGATTGTCGCGACGCCATTTCCGATGAAATTGGTAATGGCTCTGGCTTCTGACATAAACCGGTCAACACCCAGTAATAAAGCCAACCCTTCTACAGGAATAACCTGAACGGCAGTCAGTGTAGATGCCAGTACTACAAACCCGCTTCCTGTTACGCCGGCTGCACCTTTTGAAGTAACCATCAGAATTCCGGTAATGGTTAAAATCTGTGCAAGCGTAAGATGCACATCGTATACCTGCGCCAGGAATATGGTAGCCATCGACAGATAAATTGTAGTACCATCCAGGTTGAATGAATAACCGGTCGGTACCACCAGGCCCACCACAGGTTTGGAGCAGCCCATTTTTACCAGCTTTTCCATTAATGAAGGAAGCGCCGCTTCCGATGAAGATGTCCCCAGCACAATCAGTAGCTCCTCTTTGATATACTTCAGGTACGACCAGAGATTCACCTTATACATTTTCAACACATAATAAAGCACAACACCAATGAACAAAGCCATGGTGCAATAGACGGTGCCCATCAGTTTTGCCAGAGGTAATAAGGTCTGAAGCCCGTATTTACCAACAGTGTAAGCCATTCCGCCAAAAGCACCGATCGGCGCGAACAGCATTACCAGATGCAGTGCTTTGAAAACATATCCGGAGGCAAAATTGAGCCATTTCATGATTTTTTCGCGGCCTTCATATTTGCTCATCACAATACCGAACAGGAGAGAAAACACCAGTACCTGCAGGGTAATATTGTCCAGAAAAAACTGAGACCATGTAAAATTCTCTGAGCCCTGCTGAAACTGGGAAATATCCCCGCCGGTATTTTGTCCCGTAAATCCAGCTCCCGGTTTTATAATATACGCAACAACGATCCCAATGACGAGTGCCAGCGTGGTTATGATTTCAAAATACAATAGCGCTTTGGCCCCTACTTTCCCTACTTTTTTTAAATCACCCATTCCCACAATTCCCGAAGAAATGGTCAGAAAGATGATAGGATTGATAAATAACTTCACCACTTTTATGAATCCAAGCCCGAGAACTTCCATTTTGACAGCCTGCTCGGGCTGATAATAGCCTAAAAGAATACCTGCGCTAATGGCGGTTAATACCCAGAAAGTAAGGTTTGTAAAGAGTTTTTTCATCCTAAGAGCAACCGGGCACCAGACGGGGGCCACTGCCCGGTTTTAGATTAATCTTGTTTTTTGAAATTCAGGAATAATGCGCCGGCTATCATCAAAACCATCAATACCGATCCGGCGAGATCAATGGTATGTCCGGCACTTACAGATTTGGGTTCAAAACTGAAAATAATGGTATGTTTCCCGGCGGGAACCCGCAAAGCCCTCAAAACATAATCAGCCCGCAGCAGACTGGCTTCCTGTCCGTCAACAGTAACTTTCCAGTCATTATTGACATTATAGTAGATTTCAGAGAAAACGGCCAGTTTTTCAGTAGCGGCATCTGATTCATACGTAAGCTGATCAGGCCTGTAATCAGTCAGTTTAATATGGGAAACAGAATCAGGCCGGATGATAAGCCCTTCCAGTGCTGCTCCGAATTTTTTATCTAACACCGCGGCTTTTGCAGGGTTAAGCGAATCCAGCGCAGCCATTTCTGCATCTGCGTTTTCAGCAAGGAAATAACTGTCTACAAACCAAGCGTTGCCCATTGCACCGGGATTTAACTGAGCCATTGGCTGGCCTTTGTCGTCAGTGGCAATGATATACTTCGTGTTAAGCATGTCCAGTATGCCAGGATTTGCATTGGGTTTTGCGATCTGATTCTCAATCAGTTCCTGATAACGGCGAAGCTTTGCACCGTGATAACCTCCTATGGATTTATGGAAGAAAGAGGCTTCCGCATTATTGAAAGATGAACCCCGGCTAAGATCCAGTACCCTGAAATCCAGGGCAGGGTCAGCCAGAATCATCTCGTCAGCAGGAGACGGGGCGACGGAGTTCTGTGCAACTGCTTTACTGACAAAATCATCGTTATTCAGGTACCGCTTATCAACACCAAAAAAGTCAAAAATCATCAGTACAGCCAAAAGAGAATACGCCATAACCGGTTTGATTTTGTTTTGCAACCAAAGCCAGATAATGCCGGCTGCGAAAAGAATCAATACCAGGGAACGGAAGGCATCCATTCTTAATAAAGACGCTCTGTCGGACTGGATAGCCTGTATAATGGTCTGGGCGAAATTGCGATCCTGTGTGCTCTGGAAGAGGCTTTCCAGCATCTGAGCATCAGAAGCAGCCCTGAAATCAAAAAATATACCAGGAACAATAGCAAAAATGGCACACAATCCACCGGTAATTCCTAAACTGATGGTCATTGGCTTTTTAAGCTTTTCCCAGCTGATTTTTTTCTGGAAAATTTCATTAAGTGTATATAAAGCAAGCAGAACCATAAGTAGTTGTGCCAGCGAAAGCACCATTGTTACGGACCTGAACTTGTTGAACATCGGGAAGTAGTCAAAGAACAGATAGTTGACAAACGCCAGATTTTTACCCCATGACCATATAATATACAAAACAGTGGTGGCTGCAATCCAGTTCTTAAGAGGGCCTTTGACCACAAATAATCCCAGTACAAACAGAAAACATATAATAGCACCTGCATAGACCGGGCCTGAGGTCATCGGCTGACTTCCCCAATAGAGTGGTAATGCTTTAATAAATTGTGAGGTCATTGCGGGATCTACTCCGCGGCTGACCATTACCTGATAAGTTTCGGAAGAACCGGAAAGCGCTCCCTGCGAAGCACCGCCATGAAAATTGGGAATCAGAAGTGTTAAGGTTTCGGAAATGCCGTAACTCCAGTTAAAGGCATACTCTTTATCAAGTCCATCCTGGCCGGGCTTGTGCTCCGGTGAAATAGTATTGGTCAGTTCTGATTTCCCGCGAATGGTTTCTTTGGCATATTCCATAGAAGTCCACAGACGGGTGGTATGTGTACTTACGGCAATAAGACAGGCAACGCCCAGTCCGGCAAGCGTTTTGACCAACCGGGCCGTCTCTCCGTTTTTAATAAGCTGTACGGCTTCAATCAGTACATAAATAATCAGACCTATGCCCAGGTAATAAGTGATCTGAATGTGGTTTCCATAAAGCTGAAGCCCCAGAAATAAGGTTGTTAGTGCTGAACCGGCCAGCCATTTATTTTGACGGAAGGCCAGTATAACTCCTGCTATAACGCCCGGGGAATAATTGATAGCAATCATTTTGGATACATGGCCGGCCTCAATACTGACGATACTGAATGTGGCAAAGGCAAAGGCAATTGCGCCGATAAAGGAAAGTACTCTGCTGACGCCCAGTACGAGTAAAAGAATATAGGCAGAAATCAGTGCTGTCAGGATGTAATTGGCAGGAGCGGGCAAAAGATTGTTTAATGCTCTGCCCGCTTTGGTCGGTAAACTGGTCGGATAATCACCTACAATGTGGTAAGCAGGCATGCCACCGAACATGCTGTTGGTCCAGGCCGACCATTCCCCGGTTTTTTCATGGTATTGCTGTACTTCAGCAGCGGCTGCTTTAGCCTGTATATCATCATATTGCCGAAGTACTTTTCCTTCCAGAACAGGCGAAAAATAAAGAACAGAAAGAACAACAAAGGCAACCAGGCTGATTAAATGCGGCCAGATACGTTGCCAGGAAAGCAATTGCTTCATGAAAACAGGGGTTAATACATCAGGGGAATTTGCTTTTAAATCCCGTTTAATGCAGTTCTGATATGTGTTAAATTTCTATTAAACCATACAAATATAGATGTATTGATGTATGTTTGATGAAATATTTTTGGAAAAAACACATTGAAACTGAATGTCAAAATGCTGTTTAATTAAAAAATTTTCAAAAATACCGATAAATTTGCACCACTCTGAATATGAAAATCAGATTTGGAGTTGAAATTTATGTTTTAAGTAAGAAGTAAAACCTACTATTCAAAATATATGAAAAAAATAGCTGTATTTACTTCAGGGGGAGATGCACCCGGGATGAATGCCTGTATCAGAGCAGTTGTACGGGGCGCTGTTTACCATGGAGTTGAAATTTATGGTATTCGTCGCGGTTACAACGGAATGATTGCAGGTGATATTTTCCAGATGTCATCACACTCTGTCAGTAATATCATTCAACGTGGAGGAACCATCCTTAAATCTGCGAGAAGTAAAGAATTTACAACACCTGAGGGTAGACAACTGGCTTATGACCAGTTGAAAAAACATGGTATAGAAGGCCTGATAGCCATTGGAGGGAACGGAACATTTACAGGTGCCATGACATTTGCCAATGAGTTCGGCTTACCCACAGTGGGTGCACCCGGTACTATTGACAATGACCTTTATGGGACTGATTACACCATTGGGTTTGATACAGCAGTGAATACTGCACTGGATGCGATTGACAGAATACGTGATACGGCCAGTTCACACGACCGGGTATTTTTTATCGAAGTGATGGGACGTGACTCCGGTTATATCGCCATTCAGTCGGGTATTGGCGGAGGAGCGGAACTGGTCATGGTACCGGAAGTACTGACTCCGATTTCAGAAGTAGTGGAAACCCTTCAGCAAGGCTGGACACGCTCCAAGTCGTCTTCTATTGTAGTGATTGCAGAAGGAGATGAAGCAGGAGATGCAGCTACAGTAGCTGAGAAAATCAGACAGGAAATCGGCGGAGATATTAATATGCGTGTCACAACGCTCGGACATACACAGCGTGGCGGTTCACCAAGTGCTGCCGACCGTATACTCGCCAGCCGTTTAGGCCTGGGTGCACTGGAAGGGTTGCTGGCAGGCCAGAAAAATGTAATGGCAGGAATTATTAATAATAATCTGGTATACACTCCTTTTGAAGATACCATCAGATTGCCAAAACCCATTAGTGAGGATCTGCTGAGAATGGTGAAAATTCTGAGTATCTGACCGGGCTTTTAACAATAGCCCATTAGTTTATAGACCAGAAGGCCCATCCATTCGTGCCATAAAGTATGGGTCAAACTCAATGCAACTGGGTTTGGCACCAGCTTTTCCTTGAGGACTAACGGATATGCTGTCCCCTGGTAATCTGCTCTGAAAGGAGTTACGTGTGTTCCGGCTTTTTCAAAGCACCCCAGGGCTCTGCGCATGTGAAATGCGGAAGTGATGAGCAGAACTTTAGCCCCTTTGTATTCTTTTTTCAGGATATCGGTTGTGAAAAGCGCATTTTCCCGGGTATTCCTGGCCTGTAGCTCAAGACGGATGTCCCCTTCAGGAACTCCCCAGCTGATAAGCAGTATTTTGGCCAGTTGGGCTTCACCTGTACCATGTTTGATGAACAATGGGCCGTCATATCCTGTAATGATAATCTGTTTTATTTTACCGGCCTTATACAATTGGAAAGTTTGCAGAAGCCTGTCAGAACGATTGGCCATAGAAGCTACCGGTTCTCTGTAATCATGGGGAAAGGTGATCCCTCCGGTTAACAATACACCCACATCATAAGTCCCGTCCAGACTGTGGAGCGTTCTAACAGGAGTTTCGTACCAGTAAGCCAGTTGATTAACAATAAAAGTGTTCGAGATTAAATAAAGAAACAGGAAAGTTCCGCAGAGTATTTTCGTTTTAGTCCGGTTAGTCTTTGCCAGTATGGCCCATAACAGCAAACCCATCAGTACAGTGAGCGGCATGGCAATGAAATCAATTAACTTGGATAAAAAGAAAAACATTTAGGTAGGGATATCGTTATAAATTACATTTGCCGAACAAATGTAGCTATTGGCTCTATGTAAGCAATAGATCTTAATGAAATTCATATTATTGCAACAATTCGTTTATATACACTTATGAGAAAACTTGTTCTGGTTATTTCAGGTATACTTTTGTTAACTGCACTCACTACTTCTTCTTTTGCTCAGGGTTATCAGATTGAAGTAAATGTTAAAAGTCTGAAAGATACTTCCTGTATCATGGGGCATTTTAATTATAATGACAAACAATTTATAGCCAAGGATACAGCCAGGGCTGACGCCAGCGGGAAAATGGTTTTTTCAGGGGAAAATGACCTGCCGGCTGGATTATATATCGTGGTACTTCCCGGTCAGCGTCACCTGATTCAGTTTGTTTATTCAGGAAAGGAAAATAAGTTTTCTCTTACTACTGATACATTGGACATCATATCGGCAATGAAAGTGGAAGGGTCTGCCGAAAATAAGGTCTTTTATGATTACCAGAAAAGTATCAGGGATATTTCTGTAAAAATGCAGGAGCTGGAAGAAAGGAAAAAGGCCCTGGGCGCCGATAAAAATGCGCTTAATGCAGAAGCTACCAGTCTGACGAAAGACTATAACGAAAGCCGGGATAAACTGATTTCAGAACATCATGATCTGTTTGTGGCAAAGCTGATGAGTGCCACGGTTACCAAACAATTGACCGACCTGCCCAAAAAGGCGGATGGGCAGCCCGACCAGGATGCTGCTTTTAATTATTACAGAAACCATTTCTGGGATAACTTCGATCTGTCTGACGACCGGATGCTGAGGACACCTTTTCTCCAGCCTAAACTGGAAACCTATATAAAGAACCTTACTGCCCAGGTGCCTGACTCGGTGATCAGGGCGGCAGATGATCTGATAGGACGGGCAAAGAATAAGGAGATAAAAGAGTACATTATTTATTATATAACGAATGCCTATGAAACCCCCACAACGGTAGGTACTGAAGGGGTTTTTGTTCACATGGCTGAAAAGTACTATCTGAACGGGGGTATGCCGGTTTCGGAAGATGGAAAAAAAAGAATCCGGGAACGTGTTGCCGTTTTGAAACCTTTGCTGGTGAACAAAGTATTTCCGGATTTAGCGTTAACGGATCCGCTCAAAAAGAGTATCCGTCTTCAGCAGATTCAGGCCGACTATACGGTGGTCTTCTTTTATTCCCCTACCTGCGGTCATTGTAAAGAGGCGGCTCCTAAATTAAAAGAGGCGTATGAGTCTCATAAGGATAAAGGAGTGAAAATACTGGCGGTGGCGATTGACCAGGATAAAGACTGGGAGAAATATATTAAGGAACAGAATATTTCGGAGTTGTATAATGGCTACGACTTTACCAATCAGATTGATTTCCGGAATAAATACGACGTGATTTCTACCCCTATGGTATATGTACTGGATAAAGGAAAACGCATCATTGCCCGGCGGATGCCCGTCGAGCAACTCAGCGATTTCCTTGATTTTACGATTAATAAGAATAAAAAACCATAAAGCAGGTTTTACTCCCAACCGCCGCCCAAAGCTCTGTACAGCATAATAGATGCCTGGAATTGCTGCTGCTGCATTTCTGTCAACTGAATTTCAGCTTCCAGTACCGATTTTTGGGCGGTAAAGATCTCCAGATAAGTAGCAGCACCTCCCACAAATAAATCATTTGAAATAGCTACAGCCTGTTGAAGGGCTGTTACTTCACGTCTTTTGAAATTGGACATGTGTCCGAGGTTTTCCAATGCTTTAATATGAGCGGTTACCTCCTGATAAGCATTTAAAACAGTTTTATTATAAGTATGAAATGCTTCCATACTTTCAGCCAATTTGTAGGCTTTGTCGGCTTTAAGTACCTTTCTGTTCAGCAGAGGGGCTGTTAACCCACCTAAAGCACTGTAAGCTATAGAGCCGGGCGCAAACCACAACCCCCCTGAAAAGGCATTAAAACCCAGGTGTGCCGATATATTAAGTGCAGGTAAAAAAGCAAGCCGCGCTGCCTGAAGTTCTGCGTTACTGGCAGAAAATAACAACTGTGCCTGTTGGATGTCCGGTCTTCGGGAGAGCATCTGCAAGGGGGCTCCTGTTTTAAAATTACCTGGTAAATTTTGCGTAAACAAACTTTCTCCGCGCGGGATTGCTTGCGGGAATCTTCCCAGAAGCAGGTTGAGCTGATTTTCCGTTTCCAGAATTCTTTGTCTGATTTCGAATTCAAAAGATTGCGTATTAAGTAATTGCGCAGTGAATTGCCTTACCCCCAGTTCTGTCGCCCGGCCGCCTTCTTTCTGAATACTGATGGTTTCTGTTGCTTTTTCCTGAATTTCAATGTTACGCTGAATAATCCCCAGTTCATAATCAAGAGAGAGTAGTTCGTAATATAAGGTAGCAACGGCCGCAACCAGTTCGGTTTGCATCACATGTTTTCCTTTTTCAGAAGCCAGAAACCGTTGGAGAGCGGCCTTTTTCTGTTCTTTCATTTTTCCCCAGATGTCCACTTCCCACGAACTCCTGAGTCCCAGGAAATAGTCAGGCATGAACGGACCAGGTAACCGGCGGTCTTCATCCAGATTGGTAGAGAAGTTGGTATCATAGTTACCCACACCATCCATTGTATAATCTCCGAATTTGCGGCCTCCGCCTCCAAGCTCGGCTTGTACGGTCGGTAACATTACCCCATGACGGGCCATGATAACGGACCTTGCCATTTCGATACGCTGAGAAGCAATCAGCAGATCAGGATTTCTGTTCAGCGCTGTGTCGATAAGTGCCACCAGCACCTGGTCATCAAAGATGTGCCGCCACGATGTCAGCTTTTCTTCGCTAACGGCTTCTGTCTTATCAGTGAATGTGGCCGGAGGGGTAATGGTGTCAGGCGATTTCAGAGGCTGCTTTACTGCACACCCCGTTATATAAAACAGGGTGGCAATAAAACAAAAGTATGCTAAATGCTTTTTATTGAAGAACATATTACTGTTAATTAATGAGAGATATTTGCTTCGGGGGCAACTTTTTTCTTTCTGCCGAGACTTTCAAACAATACGTAAAGTCCGGGAATAATAACAACTCCGAAAATGGTTCCGATTAACATTCCTCCCGCTGCCGAAGTCCCGATGGAACGGTTCCCGATCGCACCTGCACCTGACGCCATAACAAGCGGGATAAGGCCGGCTATAAATGCAAATGAAGTCATCAGGATCGGGCGAAGACGGTCAGAAGCTCCCTCCATGGCCGCTTCCAGGATAGATTTACCTTCCTTATGTCTCAGATTGGCGTATTCCACAATCAGGATAGCATTTTTTCCCAAAAGGCCGATAAGCATTACCAGGGAAACCTGGGCATAAATATTATTCTCAAGTCCGAGTAATTTCAGAGAGAGGAATGCTCCGAAAATACCGGTCGGTAAGGAAAGCAGTACAGGTAACGGTAACAGAAAACTTTCATACTGCGCTGCCAGAATCAGGTAAACGAAAATCAGACATATCAAGAAGATATAAATGGCCTGATTCCCTGAAAGGATCTCTTCCCGTGTAATCCCCGACCATTCATAATCAAAACCACGGGGCAGGGTTTCGGTTGCCACCCGTTCAACAGCGGCAATGGCATCCCCGCTGCTGTAACCGGCCGCAGGCTCTCCGTTGATCATGGAGGAGGTAAACATATTATAACGGGTGATCTGCTCAGGTCCGAAAACTCTTTCCATTCGGATGAACGAAGAATAGGGGACCAGCTCCCCACGGTTATTTTTGGCATACAACTTCAGGATATCTTCCGGATTCCTTCTGAATTTCGGATCGGCCTGCACCATTACTTTATACATCTGGCCAAATCTGATAAAGTTCGATGCATAAAAACTACCTACCAGTGTTTGCAGGGTTCCCATTGCATTTTCAACAGTAATGCCTTTCTGAGCTGCCATATCGGTATCAACATGAATAAGATACTGAGGGAAGCTGGCATCAAAACTGGTAAAAGCTGAACCGATTTCCGGAGCTTTCCTAATGGCCTCTACAAACTCATTGGTAATTTTTGCCGTATTCTGAATATCATCCGAACCCGATTTATCGAGCAGCCTTAATTCAAAACCGCTGGAATTACCAAATCCGGGAACGGTTGGCGGCGGGAAATATTGAATTTCAGCATCAGCGATGTGTTTGGTTTTTTCCTGCATTTCTTTAATCAGATCATCCACTGATTTTTCCCGGCTTTCCCAAGGCTTCAGATTGATCATTCCCATTCCATACGTAGATCCTGATGATTCGGTCAAAAGGCTGTATCCTGCCAGTGTAGCAACGGATTCAACTTCTTCTATGGAGCTGGCAATTGTCTGAATTTCATCCAGCACTACTTCCGTTCTTTCCACAGTAGCCCCGACAGGCGTGCTCACGTTGACATAAAGCATGCCCTGGTCCTCTGTAGGGATAAACCCGGAAGGCAATATTGTATTGACACCCCATGTGGCTACACAGAATCCGATAAACAAGGCAATGGTAATTACCCTGCGGTTAATGATCAGGGAAAGGAGCGACTTGTATTTGCCGGCAACTTTATCGTAACCTCTGTTAAATCCGTCAAAAAATTTCTGCATCAAGCCCTTTTTCGTACTTTTTGCTGAATGGTCTTTCAGCATGATGGCACAGAGGGCAGGGGTGAGGGTAAGGGCATTGACCCCCGAAATCACAATAGAAATGGCCAGCGTTAATGAAAACTGCCGGTAAAATACTCCCACCGGACCTGAAAGGAAGGCCACCGGAATAAATACGGCGGACATTACCAGGGTGATGGCTATGATGGCACCACTCATTTCTTCCATTGCTGCAAACGTTGCCTCCCGGGCCGGTAAATGGGTCGCCTCCATTTTTGCATGAACAGCCTCGACGACGACTATGGCATTATCCACGACTATACCAATGGCCAGTACCAGTGCAAATAGGGTAAGCAGGTTAATGGAGAAGCCAAACAAACTCATAAATGCAAAAGTACCGACCAGTGCTACCGGTACAGCCAACGCAGGAATAAGTGTAGATCTGAAATCCTGAAGAAACAGGAAGACAACCAGTGATACAAGAATATAGGCCTCAATCAGAGTACGGATCACCTCCCCGATGGAGGCATCCAGAAATCGTGATACATCATAAGAAACGGTGTATTCCATCCCGGGTGGGAAAGAAGTTTCCTTTAATTCCGCCACTTTGGTCTTAACATTCTGAATTACCTCACGGGCATTGGAACCTGGTCTTTGTTTCAGTAATATAGACGCGGAAGGACGGCCATTGGACTTGGAAGTCATGCTGTAATCCAGTGCGCCAAACTCGATTTCAGCTACATCTTTTAATTTTAGCATGGATCCGTCTGAATTAGCGCGGATCACTACATTTTCGTACTGCTGAGGTTCAAAAAGCTTACCGGTATATTTCAGAACATACTGGAGCATCTGTTGTTCTCTGCCGGAACTGATCCCGACCTGTCCGGGGGCTGCTTCTACGTTCTGGCTACGAATGGCACCAATTACCTCATCTGCTGAGACATTATAGGCGTTCATCCGCTCGGGGTTCAGCCACACCCGCATGGAGTAATCTTTATTACCCATGATGGCCGCGAATCCGACACCTTCAATCCTCTTTAACTCAGCCAGAACATTGATGTCAGTAAAGTTATAAACAAAATCTTCTCCTGCAGACGGGTCTGAAGTAGTGATGTCCAGATACATCAGCATACTGTTTACTTCTTTCTCTGTGGTTACCCCGGCTTTGATAACTTCTTCGGGAAGCTCATCAATAACCGTTTGTACCCTGTTCTGAACGTTAACGGCTGCAAGGTCAGGGTCAGTACCTACTTCAAAGAATATGGTAATCAGAGTAACACCGTTGTTGCTTGATACCGACGACATGTAGGTCATGCCTGGTACTCCGTTGATAGCACGTTCGAGAGGTGTAGCCACCGCTTTGGTATTTACTTCGGCATTGGCTCCGGTATATTTTGCTGTCACCACCACTGAAGGCGGCACGATATCAGGGAACTGTGTAATGGGAAGATCCATCACAGCCAGCGCACCCAGCAATGTAATAAGCAGGGAAATAACCAGAGACAAAATGGGTCTCTGTATGAATGTTTTTACCATCAGGTTATAATTTTTCTATCGGTTAATGATTGATTTACCTTTGGGCGGTCAGTTGTGATGAGCCGTTAGGGATAATGCCGAGGCTGTCAGCCAGAATCATTTTTGGTTTGATGGTAGCACCATCCCTGAGATTCTGAACACCTTCAGAAACAATCTTTTCACCTGCATTTAAGCCTGATTTGACGAGATAGTAATTTGAATAACGGGCCTGTGGCACGAAATTCCTGGTAGTGATACTATTGTCCGGATTTAAAATATAGACAAAGTTTTTATCCTGAATTTCAAAGACAGATTTCTGGGGAATCAGGATAACATTTTCCACAGTATTGGTAAGGCGGATAGTGCCTGAAGAACCGTGTTTAAGGAGTTTTTCAGGATTAGCAAACCGCGCGCGGAAAGCGATTGAGCCTGTACCTTCATCAAACTCACTTTCCATGGTTTCAATTTTCCCTTTCTGGGAAAAGAATGTACCATCGACCAGGCCCAGTTCCACAATGCCATGATCCTGAACACCGTTGGCATTTCTCGCTTTAACATATTCCAGGTACTCAATTTCAGAAACATTGAAATAGGCAAAAACCGAAGAAATGTCTGAAATAGAAGTCAGTGAAGTGCCCTCGGATATAATGCTACCTATTTTATAGGGAATCCTGTCGACAACCCCGTCAAAAGGAGCTCTGATTTTGGTGTATGAATAATTTAATGCTGCTCTTTCTTCCAAAGATCTGGCTTCGTCAATTTTTGCTTTTTTGGCTGCCAGCTGTGCCATCGCTACATCCAGTTCAGAACTGGCCACTACATTCCGGTCGACAAGCAACTGAACCCGTTTCATTTCCACTTCAGCGGCTTTGGCTTCAGCGATCGCCATTTTATGATTGGCTTTGGCAGTAGCCAGAGCCGAAGCATATTGCTCATCATTAATTTCAAACAGAATCTGTCCTTTTCTGACTTCCTTGCCTTCATCGACATTTACTTTTTCAAGATATCCTGAAACCCGGGCCAGAATCTGTACATTTCTGAATGCATTTATATCTGCGACGTATGAGCGGTGCAGCTCCGTATTGCTTGAAACAAGTTCCGTAACAGGAATCTCGCGAATATCTTCTTCAGTATTGTCCTGAGTTTTCTGACCACATCCGGTAAGGATACATAACATGGCCAGGATCAGAGGATGCCAATCTAATGCTTTCATAAAATAATAAATAAATAACACCTACGGTCTGCGACGGAATTTTGCCGGATACAGCCCATAAAATGGTTATGTAGAAAAAAAAGAAATTTCAATAAGTGATTTTCGCCTGAAAATCAGAGAAGAGGATTAGTGATAAAACACCATGTCCTTAAATAAATGCAATTTTGGGAGGTTGGAAATAACAGAGATACGGTGTTTCGTAGAAGTGATTCAGGTGATGAAATGCATTTCTGAACCGTAAATTCAGGGGAGAATTAATGTCATTTTTATAATCCTCTATAATAGGGACTATTTCCGGCTTAAGGTTGGAGGGCCCTTCAAGGTCTTTTGAAAAATTGCCGTCATTGTCAAGATCTTTTTCAATATCACCGTCATCATCAACAGATTCAGGATACAAATGGCAATCAACAACAGAATATGGGGAAAAAACAGGTACGGTGTCATTGGTATTTAAGGTATAGACAACACCACCGGCCTGCATACTATCCGGGAAAAGAAAGCAACCACTAATAATAAAAACCAGGAAAATCAATAGTCGGTGACTACGGTTTTTCATACAAACGGATTTCTTTATAATTCTGCAGTGACATACTGAAGATCAATGATCAGTCATTTTATAAAAATGAATCATACAGATTTTCAAATTTAGGGAAAAATGATTTGAATCACAATTTTATCCTTTATATATGCATAGAATAAGGGTATTTCTCTTTGAATTGTCCAGTTTAAGGTAAATAAATTCGCTGAATATTTCTGTTTTCTCCTGTAGCTAATGGTATAGTAGTGAGTCAGATACCCAGCCCGTTCGGAATATGTGCAGCTGATAATTACCGGATAATTAAAGCAGATATCGAAAGAAAATTTGCTTTTCACAAAAGTACCCTCTATTTTTCGCATCCAATTGAACTGAAATGCAAAATCATATAACTTTCAGATATTGGGAAAGTATAAATTATTTAAATATTAACAAATATATAAAATGCTTAAATTCAGTATGTTATAAAAGATTAGTTTTGCAATTGCAATTATATGTATAACAATTAAATTCAATTCGTCCGGTGAGGAGCTGAGAAATTTAAAAAAAATGTAATTGTTTATTTGACATTAATTAAAAGGAAATAACATACTTTTGTGGGACACTGTTGTGAAAACCTTAAACAGTAGAAAATATCACTTAATAATAATTAACCCAAATTTTAAATCTTTTTTTAATCCAAAATCTAAATTAACAATTTAAAAATTAGTCTGATGGAAAAGAAAGCTACGACTCCGGCTCCTGCAGCAAAGTCTGCACCTGCACCGAAGAAAAGCAACGGCGGTTTGTTAAACCCGGCATGGGTCATTCCTTTATTGTTTGCTATTGCACTTTGTTACTTCCTGTTTGTACTGGGTGCGCCTGAACACTTTATTGATGGTGACCATGCAAAAGGTCCGAAACCAGGTGATTACTATGGAATGGTTTATAAAGGGGGGGTAATTGTACCTATTTTGATGACCTGTTTATTAACAACTATTGTATTTTCCATTGAGCGTCTGTTTACATTGAGTAAAGCTAGTGGTACTGCCAGCGTTGATAACTTTGTTTTGAAAATCAGAGCTTTGCTTGACAAAAATCAAATCGAAGAAGCTATTAAAGAATGTGATAAGCAAAAAGGTTCTGTTGGTAATGTAATCAAAGCCGGTCTGCTTAAATACAAAGAGCTTACTACTGAGACAGAATTGAATAAAGAGCAGAAACTGGCAGCACTTCAGAAAGAAATTGAAGAAGCTACTACGCTTGAAATGCCAATGCTTCAGAAAAACATGACTGTTATTGCAACGCTTGTATCTGCATCGACACTTTTGGCCCTTCTCGGAACGGTATTGGGTATGATTACTGCCTTCGCGGCGTTAGGTACTTCCGGCCAGCCGGATTCAGCAGCTCTTGCGACAGGTATCTCTGAGGCCTTGATTAATACTGCGTTGGGTATCGGTACTTCAGCAATTGCAACCGTTGCCTATGCTTATCTGAACAGCCGTGTTGATGATCTGACTTACAGCATCGACGAAATCGGTATGAGCATTCAGCAAAGTTTTGCTGCGCACTATTAATAGGTAGTCCAGCGTTATTATATTATCAAAAGCTTTAAAAAAAATATATGGGAAAGGTAAGACCCAAAAAGAGTTCGCCGTGGGTTGACATGACTCCGATGGTAGACTTGGCGTTCCTTCTGCTTACGTTCTTCATCATGACGGCAACGTTCAAGGAGAATGAAGCAGCAGAAATTACAACACCTTCTTCCATTTCTACTACTAAGGTGCCTGATGATGATATTATGATCATCAGCATCGACCGGGACGGAAGAGTCTTCTTTGGTGTAGATGCTCAGCCTACCCGGATTAGTATGCTGGATAATATTGCTTCTGCTAAAGGAATTTCCTTTACAGAGCAAGAGAAGGCAAAGTTTGCGATTCAACCGCAATTCGGATTTCCGATTGCGCAGCTTAAACCCTGGTTAAATCTTTCTGGTATTGATATGTCACAAACCCGTCAGCCGGGTATTCCGGTAGATTCTACCGGAGTCAGTGAATTAGCTGATTGGGTTTTTGCTGCCAGAAGATCAAATCCTAAGTTGAGGATCGCTATTAAAGGAGATAATGCTACCAAATTTCCTGTTTTTAAAGATGTTCTTGCGAACTTACAGTCTCAGAAGATTAATAAGTTTAATTTGATTACATCTGGCGAGCAACCACCTGCGGGTTGGGTACAGGATTGAGGTATTAACTGATTTTAAACTGATAAATTTTCTTTAAGAAATGGCATCATTAGAGACCTCCGACGGGGGGCATGGTAAAGGCGACGGTAAAGTCCGGGCTAAAAAGCATAGCACCCGAGTGGATATGACGCCCATGGTGGACCTTGGCTTTTTGTTGATCACTTTCTTTATGTTAGCGACAACCATGAGCAAGCCAAACTCTATGTCACTGGGTGTACCGGATAAGCAGGAAAAACAGGAAG
This sequence comes from Telluribacter sp., assembly GCA_040391535.1. GTDB lineage: Bacteria > Bacteroidota > Bacteroidia > Cytophagales > Spirosomataceae > JBEBXQ01. Next base: position 28,592 of record JBEBXQ010000036.1, read on the forward strand.
AACAGCAGACGGAGCCGTTACGGGCATCTAAAGTTTTAACCTTGTTTTTGGGAAAAAACAACGATGTATATTATCTTGACGGAGTAGCTGCCGGTGATGAAAATGCTCAGGCATCTTTAAAATCGGTTGGTTATGGTCACGAGATCCGGTCTGTAATCCTGGAATCTCAGAAACGGATTAATTCACAGTTTCCTAAGGATGAGAAAGGGAATGATCCGTTCGTTGTCGTTTTAAAGCCAACAACTGTTTCTACTTATAAAAATATGGTAGACATCCTGGATGAAATGGCAATAACGAAGGTGAAACGCTATGCTTTGGTTGATAACCTGACAGATGACGAAGCCGAACTGTTAGGGGATAAGATTAAAGAATAATTTTAAACTAAACTTAAAATGGCAGAATTAAGCACAAAACCGCAGACATTAGATGAAATAGTGTTTGCGAACCGTAACAAGGAATACGGTGCTTATTTACTTCGTCAGGATTACCGCGGAGTAATGAATCGTGCTACTTTAATTGGTATCGCTATATTTTCTATCGGTATTCTGGGGCCTAGTTTATTAGGTAAAATCCTGAAAACGGATAAAAATGAAGAGGTGATTGTAGAGATGAACCTGATGGATCTGCCACCACCGCCACCAATTGATAATAACGAACCACCGCCGCCACCACCGCCGCCAATTGAGCAGCCTAAAGTGACTACGGTGAAATTCCTTCCTCCTGAAGTAAAGAAGGATGAAGAAGTACCTGAAGAGACACCGCCTCCAACTATTGAAGAGATTAAGGAGGCTGTGATTGCAAAGGAAACTGTGGAAGGTGATCCGAATGCGGATGAGATTATTATCGCACCTGAGCAGATTGCAGCACCAAGTAAAGGTACTGTTGTTGAGGCCGCTCCTGTAGAGGAAAAGGTCTTTACAATTGTGGAGCAACAACCAATGTTCCCCGGTGGTATTGCGGAAATGTACAAGTTCTTAAGTAAGAACATGAAATACCCGCCGCAGGCTTCCAGAGCAAATATTTCCGGCAAAGTACACCTTACCTTTGTTGTAAACACTGATGGGAGTATTCAGGATGTACAGGTTGTAAAAGGCCTTGGATTTGGTTGTGATGAAGAAGCTAAGCGTGTGGTTCAGGCCATGCCGAAGTGGAATCCCGGTAAGCAATCAGGTCGTGCAGTTAGGGTTAAATTTAACTTGCCTGTTACGTTCCAACTAGAAGAATAGTTCATGAAGGGAAGACCATTGCATGAAAGGATCAAAGCTTTATCCTACCTGCTGATGGCTCCTTTATACGCAGGAGGAGGTATCTTTTTGATAACCTCCTCCTCTTCGTTTATTTCCGTATTACCATCTGGAAGCTGGCAGAGAAATGCGTTAGGGGCTATTTTTATTTTGTATGGAATTTTCCGTCTGGTCAGAGGAGTGAAAATGTGGATTAAGTAGGGATTTAAAGTAGGAAACAAAATGCGTATTTTTTATTTTTCTTGCATCTGCACTTTGATTATCGGATTTGTGTCCTGTAGTGGTAATACAGAAAGTCAATTGGATAATCCGACACGGGGTTCCGTGAAACTGGCAGTTGATGCTTCTTTCCAGCCTTTGATTAATGATCTGGTGCATTCTTATGAAGGAATTTATCCTAATACTCATTTTGACGTTCGGTATATTCCGGAGCAGGAAGCGATTCTTGCATTTTTGCGGGATAGTGTCCGCCTCGCTTTTGTAACCAGAGAACTCACCTCTGCTGAAGAGCAGATTATCCATAAGCAGGAAGGTATTTATAAGAAGCAGGAGATTGCTACAGATGGTATTGCATTAATTATCAGTGAGCAAAACAAGGATTCGCTCATTACGTTAACAGAGCTGAAATCTATTTTTGATAAGTCCGTTAAAAACTGGGAACAATTGCCGGGAAGAAGTACAACCGGGCCGATTACACTTGTATTTGATAATGCAAATTCCAGTAACCTCCAGTTTGTAATGAATAAACTGGGTGTGGAGGATTTAACCGGATTGGCGATTTTTACCTCAGGTTCAAACGAAAAGGTTTTTGACTTTATCCGTGAAAACCCTACAGCTATCGGCTTTGTTGGGGTTAACTGGATCAGCGATGATAATGACAAAATTTCACATGCCCTTTCGAAAGGAATTCATGTGATGGGTGTAAGTGATAAAGAATCCGGGAGTACTGTTGCGGATTATTATCAACCATTTTTCAGGCAGTTAGTAGACCGTATTTACCCGCTTTCCAGGTCTTTGTATATTCTGAGCAGAGAAGGCTATTCTGGTTTAGGAGGCGGATTGCAAACCTATATTGCGAGAGATGTGGGCGGACTGATTATTGAAAAGAAAGGATTAGTGCCGGCAATTCCTTATCCCCGGTCTGTTGAATTGAGACCGGATAACTTAAAATAGTGTGGCATAAATTTTGTAATGTATACTACTTTATTGTTACCTTTAGTATTGTTTTAATTAATTATAAGAATCTTTTACTTTTTTTAACCCGGTTAAAAAATGAACAGAAAATTGAAATTGATATTTGGAGCACTCATTGTCGGAGTTGTCTCTTTGTCTAATTCTGTATCTTCGCAAACGGTGCAGGAGGCTTTGGCGGATTTGAATGCGGGCCGGATCAAGAAAGCAGAGTCTTCATTTAATAAATTGGCTGAGTCAGCCCCTTCTCCGGAAAATCTTTATTATTTGGGTTATTTTCAGTTAAAAACTGATGATCTGGCCGGGGCAGAACAAACCTTTACAAAAGGAGCTGCGTTAGATGAAAAGAATTACCTTAATTCTGTGGGATTGGGTGCAGTGGCACTTGCGAAAGGTGAGAAAGCGAAGGCACAGGAAATTTTTGCTGTAGCAGAAAAGAAGACGAAAGGAAAAGATGCTAATGTCCTGCACAGAATAGGTGAAGCTTATACACTTTTTGAAAAGAACAGCGATCCTGCGGAAGCTATCCGTCTTCTGGATGCCGCAACAAAGCGGGATAGTAAACTTGCTGATGCCTATATTGCGAAAGGTGACGCATTTCTGATTAAAAATGAAGGTGGTCAGGCTGCTACTGCATATGAGTTTGCCTTGAATGCCCAACCAGGTTATCCGCTTGCGAATAACAGACTGGGAGAGCTTTATCTGAGAAGTAAGAACTATAACCTTGCACTGGATTTCTATAAAAAAGCGATTGAAGCTGATGCTGATTTTGCTAATGCCTACAGAGATCTTGCTGAGCTTTACTGGTTGGGAAATCAATACAAAAGAGCAGCTGAAAACTATGATCTTTTTCTGCAGAAAAGTGGATCAGATGATCCTGAACTCGTTTTACGTGCTGCGCAATTTGCTTTTGTCTCAGATGACTATGCCAAATCTTTGAATTTGCTGAAATCAGTAGAAGGTAAACTTGATAATCCTATCATCCACCGTATGTATGGCTGGTCGTATTTCAAAACCAATGAAATGGAGAAATCCATCGCTGAGCTGAATAAATTTATTGAATCCTATCCTGAGGAAAAACTGCTGGCCGATGACTTCAAATATCTTGGACGTGCATATAATAAAATGTCGGAATCAGGTGAATATGATTCATTAGGTATGGTGTATCTTGAAAAAGCTGCTGCTATCGACACCAGTGCTGCTGATGCTGCTGCTACTTATAAAGAGATCGGATCTATTTATCGTACTCAGAAAATGAACGATAAAGCGATTGTTGCTCTTACCAAAGGAATACAGCTGGATACTACAAAAGCTACTCCTAACGATTATTTCACACTGGGACTTACTTACTTTACAGGTGCGCCTTCATTGAATGATGCTGAAACGCTTGGACTTGATAGTCTGCAATTGGCTAATGAAAGATCCAGGTATTTCTTTAGTTCTGATTCGGTATTTAACGTACTCAGTCAGAAATTACCTGATTGGCCTATCAGCTATTACTGGAGAGGAAGTAGCCTTTACAATGCATATAGCCGGGATGAAAACATCGAGAAAGGTATTTCTCTGCCATACTTTGAGAAATTCGTTGAATTGGGTGCCGGTAAAGATGATACTCCTAAAGGTTATTTGAGAACAGCTTATAATTATCTGGCGGTATACTATCAGAATACAGCAGGTGATAACGCAAGAGCGAAGGAGAACTGGGAGAAACTGCTTGAGCTTGACCCTAATAATGCTACCGCAAAGGAAGCGTTGGGGCTCACATCGCAAGCTGATTCCACTACTAATCCTGGTTCGGGAAAATAGTCAGGTAATATAGTATTATATAAAATGAGGATATCCTGAAAAGCAGGGTATCCTCATTTTCATTTGAGCCTCTCCTTATTATATTTTCCATAATACAGGTTACGTATCGTTGCGTTTGGATATCATGAAAATCTGAGTGGCTCCGATCGTTTATCCGGATTGGACAGAGGAGTTGCTGGCTGGTGATCCTTCATAACTGTAAATGGCCTGTTTTCTAGCTAATGGCTGGAAGCATGGAGCACCATGACGATCTGATATTGATGAAACGGAAAATTTCTGTTCTCCGTCAGATTGATATCATACACGGACTTTAATAGCTGTCCTCATTTTATCACTTCCTGATGATTGGTGGAAATTGAAGTTGTAAATGAGTTTAGAAAAATGGAATGGCGGGAAACATATGC
>JBEBXQ010000037.1:0-32922 GCA_040391535.1 Telluribacter sp.
CCTCTTCCGGTATGCCGGTATTAACGGTTAACTCTTTTTCATGAGCAAAAGGAAGGCTTATATTGCCTTCTGTTTGACCAGACTGCCCAATCCCGGTCATCTCATCGTTTTCATAGACATCAGCACTACTTTCCCCTGGCAGCTCTTCATCAGTATTCAATGGCGTTTTTTCCTGCTCTGTTTTTTCAAAGTTTTCTCTGAGCTGGCTGATTTCCGTCAGCAATAATTTATTTTGTTTTCGCTGTTCAAAATATAACGATCCTGCAAAAACCACGGCTACGACAGAAGCAGCCACAGCCAGCCATGGCAAATAAGTAGCCAGGCCTGGCCTGGAAGCCATATGCCCCTGATAGCGGTTAAATTTCAGCCAGTCATCTTCTTCAAAAGCCGGATTGATATTTTCCAGCTTTTCCCTTAAAATCTCCTCAAACCGTTTATTAATTTTCATTTTGCTTCAACGTCTTTGAAAACCATCCTTTGGGAAAAAGATCCGGATAGTTTCTGTAAATCAGATGTTGTAATCTGGCTCTGGCCCTCACATAATTGGATCGCACAGCCGTTTCATTAATTTTCAGAACTTCAGCAATTTCTTTGTGAGAATATCCATCCACTGCATACATCAAAAAGACTGTACGGTAAACAGGCTTTATCTGCTGTACCAGATCCAGAATTTCCACGGCGGTTATATTTTCAAGAATATCGTCACTGAACCTGGGGATGGCTGCATCTTCCAGGCTTACAGTGTCTTTATAATGTTTCTGATGTTTCCGGTAATAGCTGATGGCGGTATTTACAAGGATTGTCCTCAGCCATCCTTTAAAAGGCTGCGATGTATCAAACCGCTCCAGGTTGGCAAAAACCTTGAGAAATCCTTCATTTAATACCTCTTCAGCTTCCTCTGCAGACGAAGTATAACGCAGACATATACTTTTGGCAAAACTGAAATATTGCTTAAAAAGGGCCCTTTGAGCTCGTTCACTACCTGCGATACAAGCTCTTATAACACCTTCCTGGTCGTTGGGGTCAAAGTCTATTTTCTTCCTGAAAAACAATATTCAATGAAAAGATCAAATTGTTGACAATCATCTTTATTCCATAATACGTTTCAGTCGGACAATATGTGACAAAAGTGTCAGATATTTTTATTTCAGTCTCTCAGGTAAGTATAATACAGGTCGAGCCGGATTCTGTCCTTATCACTTTTCTGGTCGCCGAAAACCACACGTGAAAAATTAGTTGACAAGGTAGAAGAAGGCGCCTGAATGAGCAGGCCATTACCTTCATTCAGGACATTAGCCATTTCAGAAGTAATAAATCCTGTAACGTCAATCATGTAATATGTCTCGTTATTGAAGATATCGTTTACGTAATTTGCCGTAACTGTCGATCCTTCCAATGTCATAAGGTTACTTACTTTCAGATTCTGGCGGTTGGCGATAAAAACTTCCAGGGGGGATGGCGGAGCAAGTAACTGATCTGCAGATTCCCTCAGCACATTAATCCGCAGATAAGCCCTGTTCACCAGAATACGGCCAAAACCATACTTCAGGCTTTCTATATAAGGGAAGTCCACACGTGTGTATACGCCGGTACCCGACTGTATAAATCCTTTGTTACCGGTTGAAGCGGATTCAAGGCCGAATTTCTCCAGTGTTGGCAATCCTGAAAGGTCTGTTTGCTTTCTGTCAGCAGAAATATTTGTAAAGCCGGCGTTAAAGTTAAAAGTATGCGATAACTCCGTATTTTGATCCGGGCCGTCAAGGTGATAAAAGATCTTTATCGCACTTTTAGCATCTGCTAAAGAAAAACCCAGAATAGCTGCATTATCTTTTGCTCCGTACTGAATGGCCAGACCTTTGATCAATGACTTAAACTCATTGTCAGTGCCCATTTCCTTTGCCAGTCCCTTTGCAAACAGGGCTTTCCCCAATTCATCAGATAACCTGATCGTAATGGTATCTCCGGTAGTGGGTTTTGCTTTAAAGGTTTTCGTTCCTATGGTTTCAGGAGCATAGGCCAACCTGCTGTGTGCGTAATAAGTTGTACTGGAAAGCGTTGAGTATTCTTCCGTTAAAAGATGTATCTTAGCAGTCTGGTTCTGAGTAGTGTCAGCATAAAAATAATCATATTTCAACACTAAAACCAAAGAGTCGTAAATAGCCTTTTCATCGGGTAAAAATGACGTTGTCAGTTGCGGAATGATATAACTTTCAGTGGCAATGGTTCCCAGATAAGGATCTTCATAACGCCCGAAAAATACTTTTCCCGAACCGGAAGTGATCAGAGAGTCTTCTTCGTTGGTAAATACTTTAAGGCTGGCAGTATCTGAATAAAATACGGCCAGTTCATCCGGATCAATAGAAATTACTGAAATATCCCTGTCTCCCCATTCACAGGCAGACAATACAGCAAGCATCAAAACAGATAAAACCAAATTAAATGGTTTAGAAAATTTCATAATTAGCGTTTCAAACATCATCTTTATATACCCAAACATAACTGACAAAATTAGATTGACCATTTAAGTAATCTGCCCTTAATAGACCAAACAGCTTTTTGTGTAGACCAGTGATCTTTATTTTATCCTTTTTGTCACATAATAAGAAACCTGTGCGTAGAGTTATATAAGGTAGTAAATAAAGCCTATGAAAAATATTAATTGCCTGATTCTGATCAGCAAGGGTAGCCACCTCTTTACAGAACAACTGAAACAGATTCCTCAGATCACCATCAAGGGAATTTATCATGACCCGGCATTGGCCCGGGAAGCCATCCTTTGTCAAAAAGACAGCTTGTTGTTGCTGGATAGTGATTTACCGAATATGGAGGGGCTTCAGTTTCTGAGTCAGTTACCTTTTCGTCCGCTTACGGTGATTCTCAGCCATCATCCTGACTACGCACTGGAATCATTCCGGTATAACGTAGTGGATTATTTGCTCAAACCCGTTACGGAAGAACGGTTGCTGAGGGCCGTCAGAAAAGTGGCTGAGTGGCAATACCGCAAAGAATCGGATCCTGAGACAGAAAATACGGATGCTCTTTTTGTTACTTCCAATTATTCCCTGATCAAAATCCGGATGAATGAAATTACTCATGTGGAAGGACTGAAAGATTATGTAAAAATCTTCGTGGAAGGACAAACCCACCCCGTACTGACGCGGATGACCATGAAAGGGATTGAAGAAAAGTTACCAAATAATCGCTTCTTTCGTGTACATCGTTCTTATATAGTTTCGTTAAATAAAATAGAAGCCATACGTAACCAGCGGCTTAGTATTGGCCGGTATGTCATTCCTGTAAGTGACAGGCAATATGAAAATTTCAGAAAACTAATGGCGGTTTGATTTATTTTTCGATTATATTTCATCGACAAAACAGGTCATTTCGTCTCATTTATTTTTTTTATCCTTATCAGCAATCAATTTTTGACGTGTTTTTTAAATATAAATTCCAACTATGTTTTGTAATGCTTTAAAGCTGAAATGGCTCGCCTCTGCCTTTTTTGTTTCTTTTTTGACAATGAGTTGTAATGATGATACGGATCCGGAACTGAAAGGAAACTGGTATCAAAACAGTTTACCCGATTTTGAAGGCGTAGGAAGGCGTTCTGCCGTAGGGTTCTCCATCGGCAACAAAGGATATATTGGAACAGGTTATTCTAACGACGGATCACGCCTGAGTGACTTCTGGGAATTTGATGCTGATGTCCGGGCCTGGAAACAGATCGCTAACTTTGCAGGCGGTGCCCGTCACGATGCCACAGCATTCGTCATCGACAATAAAGCTTATGTAGGTTCAGGTTACGACGGCAGCTACAAGCAGGATTTCTACAACTTTGATCCCGCTGCCAATAAATGGACTGAAATTGCTCCCATTCCGGGTGCGCGCCAGTATGCATCTGCCTTTGCGGTTAACGGTAAAGGATACGCTGGTATGGGTTATGACGGAAACCACAGACAGGATTTCTATGAATACAATCCTTCAACAGACAGCTGGAGAACCATGGCCAGCTTCCTTGGTGGAAAAAGAAGGGGTTGTGTGGCCTTTACGCTTGAAAACAAGGGGTATCTGGGTTTCGGTGTAAGTAACGGTATCTATCAGTATACGATGTATCAGTTTAACCCTGAAGGCAATAACGGTAACGGAGAATGGATCGCAAAAGCCGATCTGACTGATGCAGACGACAATAATTATCCAAGAGCTTTTGCTGTACCACTGGTGCTTAACAACAAAGTGTATATTGTTGGTGGTTCTACAGGCGGCAATCTGTCTGATACCTGGGAGTATGATCCTGTAACAGATGCATGGACGCAAAGAACTAATTTTGAAGGCCAGGCAAGAGCGTATGCTGTAGGTTTTGTGATCAACAATGTAGCTTATTTAGGTACCGGTTCATCAGGTACTGTACATGATGACTTCTGGGGATTTGATCCCAATGCGGAGCAAATTGACAACGATTAATCTTTCCGATGTCTAAGAAGGCTTTTGTCAGAATATCAGTAACAGCCCTGCTTATTATTTTAGCAGGGCTGTTGTTTATTTATAAAAAGGATAAAAATACCGACCCGCTGTTTACTGTCGTTACGTTTACAACAGAGAACGGGTGGGGTTATCGTATCTATAAACAGGACACCTTGTTTATTGAACAACCTACCATTCCCGGAGCCAGTGGGAACCTGAGTTTTCCTTCAGATGAAAAAGCGGAGCAAATCGGTAATATAGTGGTTGAGAAGCTGAATAATGGTATATTTCCCCCTACGGTTTCAGTAGAAGAGCTGCACCGCCATGGTTTGGTTATTCAATAATCCCCCCTCACATCGTTACTTCGGTAGAATACTTGATTTCACCCATGACAAATAAACTGTGTGTACTGCCGATATTCTCAAGGGAACCCAGCTTTTCCATTAAAAACCGCTGATAAGCAGGCATATCCTCTACAACCACCTTTAGCAGGAAATCATAATCCCCCGAAATATTGAAGCACTCGGTTACTTCGGTAAAGGCCATGATTGCATCCACAAACTTTTCTCCCATTATCCTTGAATGCTCCTTTAAGGCAATATTACAGAAAACCATCAGCTTTTTCCCGACTTTATCCCGGTCTACCAACGCCACATATTTTTTGATAATCCCATCTTTTTCAAGCCTTCTTACCCGTTCGTAAACAGGCGTATAAGACAGGTTAAGCAAGGCCGATAACTCGCGGGTTTTCAGGGTAGCATCCTCCTGCAGATACCGTAAAATTAATTTATCAATCTGATCAAGGCTCATCGTACGATTTTTCAGTTTGGATATAAATTATTTTTTACCTGCAAATACAAGGTATTTTCAGATAATTTCTATTACAATAATAACCTAAAAAAGGGAAATTATCTGTTTTTTGTTTATTTACCCAACGAACTGTTTTATCTGTTAATTTTGTAGAGTGTTAAAGATGTATATAAATATGAGCGTAATTCCTGATATTCGAAAAATAGCAAAAGAGCGTATCCTTGTGCTGGATGGTGCAATGGGCACCATGATTCAGCGATACAAGCCTACTGACGAAGATTACCGCGGTGAGCGCTTTAAGGACTGGCACAGAGACATTAAAGGTAATAATGACCTGCTGACCCTGACCCGGCCTGACATGATCAGGGAGATTCATGCGGCTTACTTCGAAGCGGGCGCTGATATTATCGAAACCAATACATTTTCAGGAACATCCATTGCCATGGCTGATTATGGTATGGAAGAGCTGGTTTATGAGCTGAATTATGAATCGGCACGCCTGGCGCGGCTCGTGGCGGATGAGTTCACAACGAAAGAGCCAGCAAAGCCCCGCTTTGTTGCTGGTTCTATCGGACCTACCAACCGTACTGCTTCTCTGTCTCCTGATGTCAATAACCCTGGTTATCGTGCCATTACCTTTGATCAGTTGGTGGATGCCTACTATGAGCAGATAAAAGCCCTTACTGACGGCGGGTGTGATCTTTTACTTGTAGAGACCATTTTTGATACCCTGAATGCCAAAGCAGCCCTTTTTGCCATTGATAAATTCTTTGATGATGCCCGCAAAGGAATGGTTGAAATACTGCCCTCATGGCGCTGGATTAATCAGGAAACCTTACCCATTATGGTGTCCGGAACTATTACGGATGCTTCGGGAAGGACCTTGTCCGGACAAACAACCGAGGCTTTTCTGACGTCAGTCTCTCATTTGCCATTACTTTCCGTAGGGCTTAACTGTGCCCTGGGAGCCGATCTGATGCGGCCTTATATTCAGATTCTGGCTGACAAATCGCCTTTCCTTACATCTGCACATCCCAATGCCGGTTTACCCAATGAGATGGGCGAATATGATGAGTCACCGGAACACATGGGCCATGTCATTGAAAGTTTCCTTCAGGAAAACCTGCTTAATATTGTCGGAGGCTGTTGCGGAACAACTCCTGAACACATAGAAGTCATCGCAAGGCTAGCCGATAAGTATAGTCCGCGTATAAAAGAAAAAGAAGAGAAAGCACTTAAGTTATCAGGCCTGGAACCTGTAACGTTTACCTCGCTTTCCAATTTTGTCAATATAGGAGAACGCTGTAATGTAACCGGTTCCAAGAAATTCGCACGTCTGATCCGTGCCAATGACTATGATGCGGCTCTTTCGATCGCCCGTGATCAGGTCGAAAACGGCGCTCAGGTTATTGATGTCAATATGGATGAAGGCATGATTGACGGTGTTAATGCCATGACTACCTTCCTGAATCTTATCGGATCTGAACCTGATATCGCCAAAGTCCCGTTGATGATCGACTCTTCCAAATGGGAAGTTATTGAAGCCGGACTTAAGTGCGTACAGGGTAAAGCCATTGTGAATTCGATCTCCATGAAAGAAGGCGAGGAGAAGTTTAAAGAACTGGCACACACTGTCTTGCGGTATGGGGCTGCTGTTGTGGTGATGGCATTTGATGAAGAAGGACAGGCTGATAACTACGAACGAAGAATTGAAATATGTGAACGGGCCTATAAAATCCTGACAGAGGACGTAGGGTTTCCTCCTGAGGACATCATTTTTGATCCAAACATTCTTACAGTAGCCACCGGTATCGAAGAGCATAACAATTATGCTGTTGATTTTATCAATGCGGTACGGTGGATCAAGCAAAATCTTCCGTATGCGCGCGTGTCAGGAGGTGTATCCAATGTTTCATTCAGTTTCAGAGGAAATGATGCTGTGAGGGAATGGATACACACAGCTTTCTTATATCACGCCATCCGTGCCGGGCTTGATATGGGTATTGTAAATGCCGGGCAGATTGGTATTTACGACGAAATTCCGAAAGATGTACTGGTCTTAGTGGAAGACGTATTACTCAACCGCCACCCTGATGCTACCGAAAAACTGGTCAATTTTGCTGAGACAGTCAAAGATAAGGGGAAAGTAGCTACCGGCCCGGATCTTACCTGGCGCACCTTACCCGTAACCGAGCGGATAAGCCATTCGCTGGTAAAGGGTATTACAGATTATATTGAAGAAGATGCGGAAGAATGCCGCCACCTGTTCTCCAGGCCTCTGGAGGTCATCGAAGGCCCGTTAATGGACGGAATGAGCATTGTAGGAGATCTGTTCGGTGCCGGAAAGATGTTCCTGCCACAGGTGGTAAAATCGGCCCGTGTAATGAAAAAAGCCGTGGCTTATCTGCAACCTTATATTGAAGCCGGTAAGCAGGAGGGAAGTGCCGTAGGGAAAATTCTGCTGGCAACTGTAAAAGGAGATGTTCATGACATTGGCAAAAATATCGTGGGGGTAGTGCTGGGTTGTAATAATTATGAAATTATAGATCTGGGAGTAATGGTACCCACCGATAAAATCCTGAATGCAGCCCGGGAGCATCAGGTTGATATAATAGGGCTCTCAGGATTGATTACACCGTCACTGGATGAAATGGTAGGCGTTGCCAAAGAAATGGAACGACAGGGCTTTAATACCCCGCTCCTTATTGGTGGAGCCACTACCTCGCGTATTCACACGGCAGTAAAAATTGACCCGAATTATTCAGGCCCGGTAATTCACGTGCTTGACGCTTCCAGATCCGTCCCCATAGCAGGCCGTCTGATGCAAAACACCGAAACCCAGGCACAGGTACTTACAGAAGTGAAAGCCGAATATGCAAAAATCAGAGTAGATCATGCCAAGCGAGGTAATGAAAAACCGCATATCTCGTTGGAAAAAGCCCGTCAGAACAAAGCACCGGTCAACTGGGATAGTTTTGAAGCCGTAGAACCCACCTTTACCGGCATAAGAACCTTCAATGACTATAGCCTGAGTGATATTGCCCGGTATATCGACTGGACTCCCTTCTTTCAGTCCTGGCAGCTGCATGGCAAATATCCTGCTATTCTGAAAGATCCGGTTGTGGGATCTGAAGCCACAAAACTGTATAATGACGCTGTTAATCTGCTGTTGGATATTGTAAATGATAAAAGCCTCAAAGCCAATGCCGTTATCGGATTCTGGCCCGCACAGTCGGTCGATGATGATATCATTATTGAAGCAGAGGGTCAGAAAGTAAGATTACATCATTTACGGCAGCAAAGCCAGAAGGCTCCCGGCTTACCCAACTACTGCCTTTCTGACTTCATTGCACCTGTCAGCAGTGGAAAAACCGATTATGTTGGTGGTTTTGCCGTCACTGCGGGTATAGGTATAGAAGCCCTGATTGAGAAGTTTGAGAAACAATTTGATGACTATAACAGTATTATGGTAAAAGCCTTGGCCGACCGCCTTGTAGAAGCACTGGCAGAACTGATGCACGAACGTGTCAGAAAGGAATTCTGGGGTTATATAAAGGACGAGAATCTGAGTAACGAAGAACTGATTAAAGAAAAGTACCGGGGAATCAGGCCGGCGCCAGGGTATCCGGCATGCCCTGATCATACTGAAAAAAGGACTTTATTTGATCTCCTGAAAGCTGAAAAAACCGGAATCGAATTAACGGAAAGCTTTGCCATGTACCCTGCCAGCAGCGTAAGCGGATGGTATTTCTCTCATCCGGAAAGCCGGTATTTCCCGGTAGGTAAGATTTACCAGGACCAGGTAGAAGATTACGCCCGACGCAAAAACATGACGCTTGAAGAAACCGAACGCTGGCTTTCTCCTTTATTAGGCTACAAGTGAGCTGATTACAGACAGCGTGTACTTTCCTTGATGGTTAATCAGTATATTTTTTAAACTTCTTTAAAAAATATTTGAGTAGAATATAATGAATAGTTTCTTTGCTTATTTACAACAAAATAAACATAGAAACTATTCATCATCAGACAATTACAGCACTTGTCAACATGAAACCTTATACCCAATATACAGCAGAAGAACTGGCGGTGGAAAACCTTTTCATCCGCTGGGTGAAGTATCCTGACGATACTTCGGTCAGCGCGTATTGGGAAGGGTGGGTAAAAAAGTTTCCTGAAAAAGTGAAGACCGTTGACATGGCAAGGCAGTTGGTTTTGCAGGCGTCTGAGACGCCCGCTGAGTCGCTGACTACTGATGAGGTGAAAGGATTATGGGGGCGTATCCGCAACTCTGTAGAGATTCTGCCGGAAATAAAGCCTCTGGATCTTGAATTGAAAATTGTTGCCCTCGACTGGTATTTTTACCGTTGGCTCGTCGCTGCCGTTGTTGTTGTGTTAATGACAGCTTTTTATCTGATTATCGGTACTTTTTTCGTCTCTTCCACAACTAACCTTCACCTGCCGGCATACCTGGAGAACCCCTACAGTATCACTCCCTGATACATGTTTTCGCTTCTTGTTTTTCATTATATTTACTGATATTTATCCATTAACACAATTGTAAATCCCTATGAAAACGATTCTTACAATTTGTATTTCCCTGCTGGTATGCTCCGGGACATTGGCCCAGAGTGATGAATATTTCGGTAAAAAAATAAACGGGAAAGGGGCCGTTCCTGCCGCTGAGACAGTAACCATACTAGGCGATAAGGATCATATGAAGGCTAAAGTTACAGGAACCGTTGAGTCGGTTTGTAAAGTAAAAGGATGCTGGATGAAAGTCGTGACCGTTAATGGCGAAACGATGCGGGTTACTTTTAAGGATTATGGTTTTTTTGTACCTAAAGATATTGTCGGAAAAACAGTGGTATTTGAAGGAGAGGCCAAAAAGAAAACCACCCCTGTAGAAGAATTGCAGCATTATGCCAGGGATGCCGGAAAGAGCAGAGAGGAAATTGAAGCTATCAAAACTCCTCAGCAAGAAATTGTGTTCGTAGCTGACGGAGTTATTCTCAAAAAATAACAGAAGTGAAACGAAAGTACAGGACAGGTTCTGCATTTTCATTTCACATTTGTAATTATCTGTCTTCAAACAACGAACCGAATTTCCCGATAACGGAACCTGATTCTTTATTTTTATTAGGACCGTTAACCGATAACCTGTCAATGAGTTTGGAAATAGGCATGGACTGAATCCAGCAACGCCCCGTTCCCCGAAGTGTTGCCAGAAAAAGGCCTTCTCCGCCAAAAATCATAGATTTCAGGTTACCTGACCGTTGAATATCAAAAGACAGGCTGGGTTCGAAAGCAACAACACAACCCGTATCAATACGAAGGGTTTCATTATTGAGCCGGCGTTCCATCACTACACCACCAGCATGAATAAAAGCATGGCCGTCACCATGCAACCGTTGCAGAATAAAGCCCTCTCCGCCAAATAACCCCGAACCGATCCGCTGATTAAAATGAATCTTCATACTGGTCCCCATCGCCGCGCATAAAAATCCGTCTTTCTGCACGATAATTTCATTGCCGTAAATTTTTGCCAGATCCACCGGCACAATCGTCCCCGGATAAGGTGCCGCAAAAGCTACCTTTTGTTTACCATACCCCCGGTTGGTAAAGTGAGTCATGAAAAGAGATTCGCCCGTAATCAAACGTGTACCCGCCTGAAATACCTTACCTAAAAAACCCTTGTCAGGCTCAGATCCGTCTCCCAGTTTGGTTTCAAAATGAATACCTTCTTCCATATACAACATAGAACCTGCCTCCGCGATGACCGTCTCCCGCGGATCCAGTTCTACTTCCACTACCTGAATATCATCTCCAATGATCTTATAATCAATTTCGTGTGATCTCATGACATCAATTGTTCAGAATTAAAGGTTATTATAATTTATAAATCGTCTTCGTCGTCCGTTTCGATATCAATATCCAGATCCTCATCATCATCCTCACCAATAATCGCCTCGTCCGGAAAGTCATCTCTGCCAGGTACATCATCACGGTCTCTCAGCTTTTTATCATCCACATTCTTATTCAGGAATTCATTGATCTTATCCATATCAAAACTGGTTACTATCTCGCCAAAAGAATTTATTTTGATATCAAAACCATCCAGATCTTTATGCACCTTGGGCCTGGCATTTTTTTGCGAACCCGTTTGTTTTTTTTTAGACATGATTTTGCATTTAAGTTGTACGAATTTAATCTGTTCGCGAGTGAATTGCAATGAATATTTAGCAAACGGTCCAAATACGGTACAAACTGTCATATCAGGATCATCTGTAAAACTGAAAAATATTTCGGCTCATTCCGGAAGGTATTAAACCAAAACAAACTATTATACGTTATCAAATGCAGTCATCTACTACCAATTCCTACTCAAACCATGCACTCAAAACGATTTCCTATTTCCTTTATCCCTTATTCCAAACAGGCCCTTCTGATTGTCTTTACGCTTCTGTTCTTCTTTTCCTGTGAAAAAAGCAAACAAGATCCGGAGCCTGTTGATGAGTATCTCGTTTCTTCAGAAGAAGTCACCGAAATTCCGAAAGAAGCACTCGCCGCCCAACTAACCGAGCTTAGTCCGTTGCTGGGTGGTCTGGTTAAAAATTCTGTACAGGTAATGAGGATTACTTATAAAACCAAAAATATTGACGGCGACATCATTACTGCTTCAGGAGCTGTATTTATTCCTGTTACTGATGATCCTGCGGCTATGATCAGTGTACAGCACGGGACCATTCTGAATGATGAAGAAGCTCCGTCCTATTTCTCTCCTCAATCCAGAGATGCTTCGTTCGGACCATTGTTCGGTGCATTAGGTTATATCCTTTCTTATCCTGATTATATCGGATACGGTGCTTCGAATGATCTCCTGCATCCTTATGAGCATCGTGAAAGTCTGGCGTCGGCTTCCCTTGATATGATCCGTGCCACCAGGGAGCTGGTGAAAAAGAGGGCAGGCATTACCTGGAACAGCAAACTATACCTGGCCGGTTATTCTGAAGGAGGATATGCGTCGATGAGCCTGCTGAAAAAAATTGAAGAAGAAGCCAAAGCAGAGTTTGACCTGAAAGCAGCCAGCTGCGGGGCCGGGGCCTACGACAAAACTGCTTTCATGAATTATATAATTAATGAACCAACGGAAGGTATTGTATCCAATAACCGGCTTTATTTATGGGTTTTATTGAGTTATGACAGGATTTACGGCCTCAACCGAAGCATGTCAGCCTACTTTAAGGAACCTTATGCCACACAAATAGCACAAAATGGTATTCAGACAGAAATCAATATAAGTCTGCATTCTGTTTTCAATGAAACGTTTATCAAGGGTATTAACGACGGGACAGATACTGAGTTTCTGAATGCTGTAAAAGATAATAATGTCTTTGACTGGAAGCCTGCAACACCCACCCTACTGGTTCATGGAAATGCCGATAATACTGTTTTTTACTTCAACAGTGTAAACACCTATAATGCCATGAAGGCACGGGGGGCAGAAAACGTGACACTGCACACCGTAGAAGGGGGTACGCATGCCACTACCATTGAAACTTATCTGCTACAATCTTATTTCTTTTTCGAAAACAACAAATAATGCCGGTACCGGTAGAGGAGTATTGACTGCGGGTGCCGGGCAGAATCAATACCTAATTATTAGAAAAGGTGGCACTCACCCTCTTTTTCTTCGTAGGTTTCCGGCTCCACCATACACAGAATCAGTGCGAAAACCCGTTAGTTTTCGCACTGATCAATCATTTATAAGTAACCTTAAAGTACAGTAGAAGAAGTATCAGCTCCTTCCAGTTCAGGTAAAGGCTGAGATTCCAGCTGGGGAGTGTCCTTATATTCGGGTTCAATACCCGGAATGTAATTCCGCTGACCGGCAACAGGAAGCACTTCTACTTCCGTTACAAAATATTGTGTCTCTCCGTTCCAGGGAAGCTTAAAGAACTTTTCCTGATACGTTAATGACACCCTTCGGCCTGTTTTAATGGCAAGCTCGAGATTTTCAATCGCTTTTTCATTTCCGGCATTAACAGAGAAGCGCCAGAGTGTTGCACTCAATGTACCTTCTCCTTCAGAAATTCCGCCGATTTTAAGCTCTCCTTCATAGGTTTTGAATACATAACCCTGCTTACTGAGGCGAAGCACAAAACCTCCCTGCTTTCCTTCACTATAATAACCAAAGGTTACATACCAGATAAGCCCAAGGATTATCAGCAGAAATACAATTAGGAAAGTCCATTTACGCATGATGATACAGTGTTTGATTAAGGCCGGAAATATACGACGATTTTCTAAAATTCAACGCAGTTACTTTGCTCTCATAGCAATTACAGGGTCAAGTTTTGAAGCCATAAATGCCGGAATAATCCCTGACAACACGCCGATAATACTCGAAACACCCAAACCCAGCATGATATTTCCCAGCGACATGCTTACCTGAAAAGTTCCCATCGGGATAAACGACAAAGCATACACCAGCAGAATACCAACCCCTCCGCCCACAAGACTTAGCAATACGGCTTCGAACAGAAACTGGAACAGGATAAAAAAGTTTTTGGCTCCCAGTGATTTCTGAATCCCGATCAGGTTGGTTCGTTCTTTCACTGAAACAAACATAATATTGGCGATACCAAAGCCTCCCACCAAAATAGAAAAGCTACCGATCACCCATCCGGCAATACTCAATACGGCAAACAGACCGCTGATGGCCTGCGACGCTGCTTCAGGTCGGTTGAGCGAAAAGTTACTTATATCACGGGGTTTCAATCCGCGCTTGGTACGCATCAGTCCAATAATTTCCGCTTCCAGTTCTTCGAGTCCCTCATCATATTCATATCCTTTCACAACAAGACTGGGGCTTGCCCGTCGGGTATGATACATTTTGGCAAATGATCCGAACGGAATAAAACATTTAATATCGGGATCTCCGTCAAAATCAACCAGACTTTTCCCTTTCTTTTCCTGTACGCCCAAAACCACAAAGGTATTACCTGAAATTTTGAATGATTTCCCCAGCGGGTCCTGCCCGGGAAACAGTGTTTCCGCGACTTCAGAGCCAACAATGGCATAATTACGGGAAGCGTCAATCTCATTCTGCATGAAATAACGGCCTGTTTCTACCGGAATTTCTGTAATCTGATTGTAATCATAAGTAATCCCGAAAACAGTGGATTGCATACTATTGGAGCCATTCTTAATAATGATCTCTCCCCGTGCATCCATGGCAGCTACCGCTGCGGCATTTTCCAGATTGTCATGCAGATAACGAAATTCTGAATAAGTAGGATTGGGCCACTGAAAATATTTCCACCATTCATATTCTCCTCCGAAACCCCACGGCCATTTCTGTACATAAATCACTTTATCTCCGATAAAACTAAGGCTGTCCTTTATACTGCGCTCCAGTGAGTCTACAATCGTAAAAACAGCTACAATGGCGAAAATACCGACCGTAACGCCCAGTAAAGAAAGCATTGTCCGCAACAGGTTCGAACGTAATGCCTGCCAGGCAAAACGGAAACTCTCAAGAAGCTGACGGAGAAGAATCATAAATTACCCGTTTGGTTTCGAACTGTTCTCTGTAAAATTACATGACACGAATGTACAAACATCTGTAACAGATTAAAAGAAAATGGGATAAATGGGAAATAGGCTATATAAGCAGTGCTAAAATTACTGTTCAATAATTTTTTAAATTTAAACATAGTTCTCGTACATTTAAATCTGCTGGTGCAATTTTCCCGTCGCAGGACTTTAAAAGCGAAATTTTACAATAGAATATTTATATGAAAATATTTTCCGGATCCACGATCCTGCCGGTCTTTTTACTCTTCACAGGAACAGCGCTGCAAATAACTGCACAGGAGCCTCTGAAGAAGAATACCGGATTTTATCAGTTTCTGACTGATGATCCGAACCAGAAACCATTTATAAGCGACAGAAAGGGTATTATCGCGGAAAATGGTATTGTAGCTTCTGCACATCCTGTGGCTTCACAGGTAGGTGTCGAAATTCTGAAGAAAGGCGGTAATGCCATAGATGCAGCCATTGCCGTCAAGTTTGCGCTGGCCGTTGTTCACCCGTCAGCCGGAAATATCGGCGGGGGCGGTTTCCTGGTATATCGTGATCATTCGGGAAAAGCTTACAGTATTGATTTCAGGGAGAAGGCTCCTGTGAAAGGGCATAAAGACATGTATCTGACCGATAAAGGAGACGTGATAGAAGGGTTAAGTATTCACGGCGGGCTGGCGAGCGGCGTTCCCGGATCGGTGGACGGGATGGTGGAAGCACACGGGCGTTTTGGCCTGCTTCCCTGGAAAAGCCTGCTGCAGCCTGCTATTGACATTGCAGAAAACGGTGTAATTCAGACCGAAAAAGAAGCCCGTGGACTCAACGCTGTAAAAAGCAGGCTTCAGGAACTGAATCCGGGAAGTTCTTATTTCATCCGCCACGACGGACGCGGCTGGCAGGAAGGAGATACATTGATTCAGAAAGATCTGGCCAATGCTTTGAAACGTATTCAGCAAAAAGGCCGGAACGGGTTTTATAAAGGAAAGACGGCAAAGCTGCTGGTAAAGCAGATGAAACGAAGCAATGGTATTATTTCTAAAAAGGACCTGAAAGACTATCATGCCGTCTGGCGTGAACCTGTTACCGGTGATTATAAGGAATACAAACTCATCACCATGGCTCCTCCGTCCAGCGGAGGAATAGCCCTGATGCAGCTATTGCGGCTGACAGAACCTTATCCATTGCAGCAATGGGGATGGAACAGCGACTCAACCACCAGAGTCATGATAGAAGCAGAGCGCCGCGTGTATGCCGACCGCTCCGAGTTTCTGGGTGATCCTGATTTTGTAAAGATTCCGTCAGAAACACTTATTTCAAGAGATTATCTGAAAGAACGCTGGCAAGACTTTTCATTCAGTCAGGCCACGCCGAGTGCGGCGATCAAAGCGGGCAATGTGCCCGGATATGAAAGCCCCGAAACCACCCATTACTCCATTGTTGACAAAGATGGGAATGCTGTCTCTGTTACCACTACCATTAACGGTGGCTACGGAAGCCTTGTGACAGTCAAAGGAGCCGGATTTCTGATGAATAATGAAATGGACGACTTCAGTATTAAGCCTGGTGTTGCCAATATGTTCGGGCTGGTAGGAAATAAGGCCAACGCGATTCAACCCGGAAAACGGATGTTGTCATCAATGACACCCACCATCCTTGAAAAAAACGGGAAACTCTTTATGGTGGTGGGGACACCCGGCGGGTCAACCATTATTACGTCCGTTTTTCAGACGATCCTGAACGTGACAGAACACCGGATGACTATGCAGCAGGCCGTCAATGCGCTCAAATTCCATCATCAATGGTTACCCGACCGTACCACCTTTGAAACCGGAGCCTTCAGTGAAAATACATTGCAGAAGCTGCGTAACTCAGGCTATACCATTGAGGCCCAAAATAATACGATAGGAAGAATGGATTGTATTCTGGTTTTACCGGATGGAAAACTGGAAGGTGGTTCGGATCCGAGAGGAGATGATACCAGTATCGGTTATTAATGAAAGACAGCTATAGTAAGTTGTTTAAATTATTGGGGATGTCCTTATTTTTCTCTTATTTTACGCCCAGAAACAGTTATTCGCACCAAATTTCAAATATAAAGATTACATAATCTTTCACCGTACTCATGAATGTTGCTCTTGTAACCGGCTCAGCCGGATTAATCGGCAGTGAATCAGTTGCTTTTCTTGCCGACAAATTTGATGTTATCGTAGGTGTTGACAATAACCTTCGTCAGTATTTTTTCGGAGAAGATGGCAACACCGAATGGAACCGCAACCGCATCCAGGAAAAATATAACAATTACAAACATTATCAGGCCGATATCCGTGAGGTATCACAACTGGAACCTATTTTTAAGGAATACGGAACTGATATAAAAATGATCGTTCACACGGCAGCACAACCCAGCCACGACTGGGCGGCCAAAGAACCTTTCACTGACTTCTCGGTCAATGCAACCGGAACGCTCAATATGCTGGAAATGTGCCGTCTGCATTCTCCCGAAGCCGTTTTCATTTTTACTTCTACCAATAAAGTCTATGGAGATAACCCCAATTACCTGCCATTGGTAGAACTTGAAAACCGTTGGGAAATCGACGAAAATCATCCTTATTTCAGAAACGGAATTGATGAAAAGCTGAGCATTGACCATACCAAGCATTCCGTATTCGGTGCGTCCAAAGTGGCGGCAGATATTATGGTGCAGGAATACGGCCGCTATTTCGGAATGAAAACCGGGATTTTCAGAGGCGGTTGTCTTACCGGCCCCAACCACTCAGGGGCACAGTTGCATGGCTTTCTGGCGTATCTGATGAAATGCGCCATTACCGGAACACAGTATACTATTTTCGGATATAAGGGAAAACAGGTTCGTGATAATATCCATAGCCATGATCTGGTAAATATGTTCTGGCATTTCTATCAGAATCCACGCCCGGGTGAGGTATATAATGCCGGTGGAGGACGTTTTGCCAATTGTTCCATGCTGGAGGCTATTACCCTTTGTGAACAGATCACGGGAAATAAAATGAATTATGTTTATTCAGATACCAACCGTATTGGTGACCACATCTGGTATGTAAGTGACCTTTCGAAATTCAAAGATCACTACCCGACCTGGAACTGGGAATTCGGACTAACAGAAACATTAACACAAATTCACGATGGTATTTCGGCACGATTGAACGGAACTGCCTCTTAGTTGCTATATGATGCAGGAAAAGTATGTTTTTGTTATTCCGCAGTTTAATGACTGGGAAGCGTTAAACTTACTGATTGCCCGGATCAACAGAGATGTGGATGAAGAAATTCTCGCAACCACATCTCTGTTGATTATAGATGATTGCTCTTCAAATCCACAGCCTGTACCCTATACACCCTTCAAAGGAAAGGAAATCAAACAGGTCACGCTCGCCCGCAATCTCGGACATCAGCGCGCTATTGCTATCGGCCTGTCTTACGTTGATGCCCAAATGGATTGTGACAAAATAGTGGTGCTCGATGCAGATGGAGAAGATGCTCCGGCCGATATCAACAGACTGATCAGCAAGTCCCGGGAAAGTCCTGATAAAATTATCTTTGCACGCCGGACGAAGCGGCAGGAAAGTTTACTTTTCCGCAGCCTGTATATTGTCTACAAGTCATTGTTTAAAATACTGACAGGCAAAATTATTACTTTCGGCAATTTCAGTATCATCCCGCGCAAGCGTCTGTTTAACCTGGTGAGAGTCTCTGAAATATGGAATAACTATCCTGTAGGTATAATCCGTTCCCGCATCCCCTATGATGATATTCCCACTGAAAGGGCGAAAAGACTGGCAGGAGAAAGCAAAATGAACCTGGTATCACTGATTTTACATGGTTTCAGCGCTATTTCCGTAATGATCGATATGACAGCAGTAAGGATTCTCATTTTTTCAGTTCTTCTCTCCGTCATTGCAGGAATATTTATCTGTACCATTATTTTCCTGAAAATCATTGGTAATGCTACGCCGGGGTGGGCCTCTACATTGGGAGTTACCTTATTAATGCTTATTTTTCAGGCATTTACCATATCTCTTTTTCTGGTTTTTATGGTTTTACATTCCCGGACACAACAGCATTTTATTCCGGCATTACAATACAAGGATTTCATTGCTAAAATCGAAACGATCTGAACAATATGCCAGCTGACGGTATATATGCAACAGGATACGGAATTGCCATTTACGGACTTGCGCTGTATCTGACAGCTACAGCACTCCGGCGACAAACCAGCAATAGCATATTTACGGCTGCCAGCCTTCTCCTGATTGTCATTGCCCGGCTACCGTCTGTTTTGTTTAACCGGGAGCTTAATGCTGACGAAAGCCAGGTCATCAGTCATGCGATTACATTACTTCAGGACCCCGTTTACTGGCGTTCGGTGGATGGGACAACGATCGGCCCTCTGAATAATTACCTCTTGGTAATACCCGGTTTACTGGGCTTTACGATCGATTATTCGACCAGCCGCTTCATGGGGTTGTTATGTGTAATCGGGTCATTATTCTTTTTCAGGAAAACCATTCAGATACTCTACGGAGAGAAAATATCACGTTTGGCCCTATTGTTTCCCCTGTTTTTCCTTGCTTTTACGTATCATTCAGACTTCCTTCATTATTCCAGTGAGCAACTGCCGCTGTTTCTGTTGTCTGTTGCTTTATATTTACTGATAAGAGTTTATCAGATGCAGGCTACCGTGCCGGCACATGCGTATTTATTAGGGCTTGCAACCGGAATGGTACCCTTTGCAAAATTACAGGCCGTTCCACCCGCATTGGTACTCGCTCTTGCCGGTACTTTTATCTGTTACCGTGCATTCCGGATCCAGCGAAGCTATAAGTCCCTCACTGCCATCTTAGCCGGAGGTATCTCATTTCCTGTACTGGTGCTGCTATTTGTAATTTTCAATGGACTTTGGGCAGATTTCCTCACTTTTTATATTGAAGGAAATGCGATTTATGCTGGTGGCAATAACTTTACCGAAATCCCTGCCACCTTTCTGAACCTTCTGTCGCTGAGTCAGGATTACTATGTATATTTTATCCTTTTTCTTGTTTTACTGGCCGTAGGAGGTATTGTTTTACCGGATTTTAAGAGAAAAAGCAGTTTTATTCTACAGGTATCCCTGTTGTATTTTCTGGCCTCCCTGTACGCCATTACCAAGTCTGAAAACGCATTTGTACACTATCTCAATCTGGGAATTTACCCTGTAGCTTTCTGCCTTGCCCATTTTATTTCCAAACGTTCCGACCGGTGGTTTCAATATGGCGCATGGGTGCTGCTGATATGGTTTGTAGCCAACGATCTGCAGAACCCGAACAGGTTTCAGGAATTAAAAACACGGATTTCAGCGAGGGGCATACATCAAAGTCCTGTAGTAGAAGCACTCTTACCCTACACCCGGACAGGAGATTATATGGTGGTATGGGGCTGGCAATGCCGGTATTATGTAGAAGCAGGACTGGCTCAGGGAACAGCCGAAAACCACTCCGAACGCAGTATTTTTGACCATCCTCTCCGGCAGCAATACCGTGACCGGTATATGCAGGATCTTCACAGAAATAAACCCGTAGTATTTATAGACGCCGTAGGAAAAAACAGTCTGTGGGTTCAGGACAAAACCAGCCAGGGATATGAAAGCTTTCCCGGGCTGGCTGGCTATATAACTGAAAACTATGTTTTCCAGGGAGAAATAGACGGAGACAGATTGTTTATCCGGAAAGACCGGATAAACAAAGCCTTATAATGATGGTGACAATACTGTCAACCCAGATCTTTAAGCGTTGTGCTGTCAAGCACCGTCAGATTGGCGTCCCGCCATCTTTGCATGATAATTCTTAAGCTACAGTTTTCCTCATCCACGCAATCGTCGCATTTGCCATAGAAATACAGCGAAACACAAAGCGTAGGAGAAATAGGCCCGTCAATAATCCGAAGTACTTTTGAAAAATTTACCTCTTCCGGCGGCACCCTTAGCATATAACCACCTCCTTTTCCCTTCTGGCTCTGCAAAATTCCGTTATTCCGGAGATCAAGCAGAATTGCCTCGAGAAATTTCTTGGGGATTTTTTCCTTTTCTGAAATCCGCGAAATCAAAACAGGTCCTTTTCCGTACTCTTCTGTTAATACTTTAAGGGCTTTAATAGCATATTTGGCTTTTTTCGAAATCATGGATATAAAATGACAACTTAACGAAATACTTTATCAAACTTACGAATATATTATCTTATCAACAAATCAATATCAGATTGAAATATTTCAACGTTAAGCTGATTCAATCCGGTCTTTTTTATGGATTTTTCTGACTGAATCCGAATTCAGACACCAATGATCAGATCCCTTATTTTCATTCAAAAATAACGGTTTTCTCACTGCTTATCTTTCATTCCGGCTTATCAGTATATATTCGCTATAACTGGCAAAGGTACAAAATTTAATAATCAGGCACTAATCACCACTACGGACCTTCTGTGTAAATACTGTACTTTTCAAATAATATCTGCATTATTATTAACGGTTTTAGCTTTACCTTTGTATCATGATTGCGATAACAAACTTAAGCTATTTCCTGGGTGACCGTCCTCTGTATGACGGAGCCTCATTACACATCAAGCCAAAACAGAAGATAGGGCTGATCGGACTAAACGGAACAGGTAAATCTACCTTACTGAGACTGATTAACGGGGAATTCCAGCCCGATGGCGGAACCATTTCCAAATCAGGGGATTGTTCCATCGGATTCCTTAATCAGGATCTGCTTTCGTACCAGTCTGAAAACTCCATTCTGTCTGTGGCCATGGAGGCCTTTGAAAGGCAAAACCAGTTGCAGGCTCAAATGGACAAGATCCTTCATGAAATGGAGGTTAATTACCGGGACGAACTGGTTGACAAGCTTTCCCGCGTACAGGAAGAGTTTGAAGCACTCGACGGATATACGATTCAATCCAAAGCAGAGGCCATCCTGGAAGGCCTGGGGTTTAGCACAAGCGATCTTCAGCGTCCCCTGCAACTCTTTTCCGGAGGATGGAGAATGCGGGTAATGCTGGCCAAGCTGCTGTTGCAGAAACCGGCTTTACTCATGCTCGATGAGCCAACCAACCACCTTGACTTACCTTCCATTCAATGGGTGGAAAAATATGTTCAAAGCTATGAAGGTGCCGTTATTGTGGTTTCTCACGACCGTCAGTTTCTGGACAACGTAGTAGACACAACCGTAGAAGTAGCCAATGCCAGTCTGAACCTGTATTCGGGGAATTACTCTTTCTACCTTGAAGAGAAGGAGCTTCGTAATGAAATACAACGGGGTGCTTATGAAAATCAGCAGGCCAAAATAAGGCAGACCGAACGGTTCATCGAACGGTTCAAAGCCAAAGCCACTAAATCAAAACAGGTGCAAAGCCGGGTAAAATCGCTTGAAAGGCTGGAAAAAGTAGATGAAGTGATCGATGAGAACGTAAGGGTACACTTCCGGTTTCAGTTTACCACACAGCCGGGGCGCCATATTCTGCAACTGGAAGATGTTTCCAAAGCTTACGGTGAAAAAGTGATCCTCGACCATAGCAATATCAGTATGGAAAGAGGAGATAAAATTGCCCTGATCGGAGCCAACGGGCGCGGAAAATCAACCTTGCTCCGTATTGTTTCAGGCAGCGAGCCTATTGAAGGCAAACGCCGCCTGGGGCACAATGTGGCCTTCACATTCTATGCCCAGCATCAGCTTGAATCACTCAATATCGAGCACAACCTGCTCGAAGAGCTCAAATACGCCAATCCTGCCAAATCAGAAACAGAACTAAGAACCGTTCTGGGATGTTTTCTGTTTTCGGGAGACGATGTTTTCAAAAAGATCAAAGTGCTTTCAGGCGGGGAAAAATCAAGGGTTGCGCTGGCAAAAGTATTGCTTTCCCAGGCCAACTTCCTGCTACTGGATGAGCCTACCAACCACCTTGACATGCAATCGGTCAATATCCTGACGCAGGCCTTGCAGCAGTACGAAGGAAGCTACATTGTCGTTTCCCACGACCGCTATTTTGTAGAAGCTATCGCCAATAAAATCTGGTATATTGAAGATCATCAGATCAAAGAATATCCCGGAACGTATGCTGAGTATAACCGCTGGATGGAAGAAAGGGGAGTTTTGCCGGATAATACCCCTGCCAAATTAACCAGTCTGAAAGAAACCAATCCTGAAAAAACGAAACCTGAGCCGGTGAAGGCAAATGTTGTTCAGCATAAACCTAACCTGGCTAAAATACAAAAGCAGATTACTGAACTCGAAGAAAAAGTTACCCAACTCGAAAACAGAAAAGCACATCTGGAATCAGAACTGGCACGGCCTGAAATTTTTTCGGATAATAAAAAACTCGCGGAAACCAACCGGCAATATGATCTTGTCAGCAAAGAGCTGAATGATACCGGAAAAGCCTGGGAAGACGCGATGCTGGAAATGGAAGCTGTAGGAAACTAACCGTATTCTTCATTTTTACAAGAGACTTTCAATCCTGTTTTGTAGTCTCTTGTATATTTTAATATTCCGGAACTTTTGACAAAGTGAAGTGACTTTTCTATATTGAGTCCTGTCTAACAATATGTTCTATCATTGAAACAACTTTTACCTTTGAATCTGCATGTCTGTGCCGTCTTTACCCAATAGCCTTCCCAAAGCATTCATGCTGGCAGGAATACTTTCCATTACTTCCGGATTTGACTTCTCTGACGACACTTACAAAAAAGCGTTTGTAAAGATTGACAATGAAGTAAGGCAAAACAGCAGGGTCTACGAAACACTTGAAGAATCAACAAAAACCATCGGCCACAGACTGACAGGAAGCGACAATGGTAAAAAGGCCGAAGAACACGCATTTGAATTATTCAGGAGCTACGGCTTTAAAGACGTTAAATACCAGGCATTTGAGGTAGAGGCCTGGATGCGCGACACGGTAGCCCTTTCCATTGCTCCCCGTAACAGCGATAATTTCAAGGAAGTGCCGGTAGTAGCCCTTGCGCACTCGCCGGTATCGGCTGAAATTGCAGGACTGATTGTTGATGTAGGCAACGGCCTGGAAGAAGATTTTGAGAAAAAGAAGGATCAGATAGAAGGAAAAGTGGTACTGGCCAATATCGGCCTGGTTAATGCGTCAGGAAAGAAAAACCTGCATCGCTCCGAAAAAACGGCCCTTGCCATCCGCTATGGAGCAAAAGCCATTATTATGGTCAATCAGGCACCTGGTAAAACCTTACTGACAGGTACAGCTTCCGTAACCGGTGGGTTAATTTCGATTCCGGCGGTCTGTATTTCTCAGGATAGCGGCTATCATTTACGCCTATGGATAGACGATGAAGGCCCGCTGGAGGCCCAGATAGAAATGACCAATTTTTCCAAACCTATCAAGTCCCGGAATGTCATCGCCACGCTGAAAGGAAAAACGGATGAGAAAATCATTATTGGTGGTCATCTCGACTCCTGGGATCTGGCTACAGGTGCGATTGACAACGGCATTGGGTCTTATGCCGTGCTGGATATTGCCAGAACTTTCAATGCTCTTAAAATAAAACCCCTCAAAACCATTGAGTTTGTGATGTTTATGGGAGAAGAGCAGGGGCTGCTCGGCTCAAAACATTATGTACAGGAAGCAGTAACCTCGGGTGATATACGAAAGATCAGCTATATGATGAATCTCGATATGACCAATAACCCGAAAGGGATTAACGCTTTTGGACGCAAGGAAATGGTACCGTTTTTTAAAGAAATCGGCAAGCTCATCAAAGAGGTTTATCCCGGTTATATCAATGAATTTGCAAACAAGGCAGGCCTGCACAGTGATCATCAGCCTTTCATGATTGAAGGAGTGCCGGTAACGGCCATGATGGGCCAGCTCGACAAAGACGCACTGGCCTGTTATCATGCCGATTGTGACGATTTTCGTTTTATCAATAAACAACAACTGGAAAATACCGTTAGGGTCGGTTCCATGTACTTGTATGCGCTCGCCAATCATCCCAACCTGAATACCCCTGTACTGACTTCAGAACAAGCCCGCGATTTCTTAATTGCGCAGGGATTGAAGGAAGAGCTCATCCTGGGTAACAGCTGGAAATGGGAGCCGTAATCCACAGCTATTACTATGATTGTTTTTCCCAATGCCAAAATCAATATAGGACTTAACATTATCGAAAAGCGGAAGGACGGGTATCATAATATCCTCTCGTTCTTTTATCCGGCGGGCTGGACAGACGTATTGGAAATCAATCCATCCGACCGGTTTTCATTTCGTTGTGATTTCAGGGACCAGGCTCCTGAAACCGCTATGGATAACGGGAGCAATCTTTGTGAAAAAGCCTATGAATTAATCCGTAACCAATATAACATTCCACCGGTTTCAATTCATTTACTCAAATCCATTCCTGTCGGTGCGGGGCTTGGCGGCGGTTCTGCAGATGCGGCCTTTACTTTAAAGGTTCTGAATGACCTCTTCGGACTGGAATTAAGTACAGAGACCCTATGCACACTGGCCGGGAAGCTGGGAAGCGATTGCCCGTTTTTTATCCGTAACCGACCCATGCTTTGTTCAGAAAAAGGCGACCGCTTTGAGGAGACGGATATATCACTGAAAGACAAATGGCTTGTGATGGTCAATCCGGGGATTATGGTTTCTACCGTAGCGGCTTTTAGCGGAATAAAACCTCAGAAACCTGCCCATGATCTTCGTCAATCCTTGTCTGCGCCTGTCTCCACATGGAAAGACACCATTGTAAATGACTTTGAAGTACCACTTTTCCTCCGGTATCCGTTACTTAAAGACATCAAATCAGGCCTTTACCAGTCAGGTGCGGTATATGCGAGCATGAGCGGTTCAGGCTCAACTTTATACGGTATTTTTGACGAAGAGCCCGATATTACAAACATTTTCCGCCCTTACACGGTTTGGAAAGGGAAATTATTGTAACTTTAAAAGTAACAGCAGGATAATATGGCATACCGACCTTCGCAAACGAAAAACAGGGAAAACCCATTTACTCAACGCCGCGAACCGCTCCAGTTTTTATTATGGCTGGGACTTGGAAGCAGCGCATTTGTGTTTGCTTTGCTGTTTGCGCTTTATGTCCTGCGCCAACGGTCACCTGAAACCTCCACACTTACACTGCCTCTGGTTTTCTGGATAAGTACTTTCGTAATTATCGTCAGCAGCATTACCTTTTTTCTTGCCTGTGTAGCCTTTAAGAAAGAGAGATACAAAGATTACCGTATTTTTTTAGGATCAACCCTGGCCCTGGGGCTTACTTTTGTCGCCATGCAGATTGACGGATGGATACAGCTTTTTGTATCTGACAATCAGCTTATTCACAATTACAGCCTGCTCAAATTCATCTACCTTATTTCCGGCCTGCATTTACTCCATATTTTAGGAGGCATTGTTTTTCTGTGCATGATTTTTATTGAAAGCCTCAGAAACCGTTCTTATGTAGATGCCTATGTCTATAGTGTAAATCCACCCAATCAGCTGAAAGTCCGAATTATTGAACGATACTGGCATTTTCTGGGTGTCTGCTGGGTATTATTATTTGCCGGCCTGCATTTACTTACTGCCTGACTTCAAACCTGAAATACTCCTAACTGAAAGGGGTTTTCAACGGGCGCATGATTTGCCATCGCAATTCCCCCGGATATCACCTCCCTTGTGCTCACGGGGTTAATCACACCATCTACCCATAAGCGGGCCGCAGCATAATAAGGCGATAATTCTTCACTGTAGCGCGTCAGAATTCCTTCCAGCAGTGTTTGCTCGTCTGTCTGGTCAATCTTTTCCCCACGCCCCTTTAAAACACTTTTCTGGATTTGCAGCAAAGTATTAGCTGCCGTGTTCCCACTCATTACCGCCATCCGGGCAGTAGGCCAGGAAAAAATCAATCTCGGATCATACGACTTTCCACACATCGCATAATTACCGGCACCATATGAATTCCCGATAATAAAAGTAAACTTCGGCACAACAGAATTGGCCACCGCATTCACCATTTTAGCACCATCTTTGATAATTCCTCCCTGTTCTGCCCGGCTGCCTACCATAAAGCCCGTCACATCCTGAAAAAACACCAGCGGAATCTTCTTCTGGTTGCAATTCATAATAAAGCGTGCCGCTTTATCCGCCGCATCGCCGTAGATAACGCCCCCCATCTGCATTTCTCCTTTGCCGGATTTAACATTTTTCCTTTGGTTAGCCACAATGCCCACTGCCCATCCGTCAATACGTACATAGGCACACACCAGGCTTTTCCCGTAATCGGGCTTATATTCCTGAGCGGATCCCTTGTCAATAATACATTGCAGCAGCTGCCAGATATCATAAGGTTTCAGGTTGTCTTCGGGCAGGAAATCCAGTATACCCTGCGGAGCTATGGCCGGTTCAACAGCCGCAATGCGGTTAAAACCGGCTTTGACAGGTTCGCTGATTTGCCCGATACGCTGTCTGATCGCCATAATACAGGAAGTATCATCCGGGAATTTCTGATCAGTAACTCCTGAAATTTCACAGTGCATTTTAGCGCCTCCAAGTGTTTCCGCATCCACATCCTCGCCTATCGCTGATTTTACCAGAAAAGGCCCGGCAAGAAAAACAGAGCCTGTGTTTTCTACGATCAATGCCTCATCAGACATAATGGGCAGGTAGGCCCCTCCGGCTACACAACTCCCCATAATCGCCGAAATCTGTACAATACCCATGGCAGAAATGCGGGCATTATTTCTGAAAACCCTTCCGAAGTGCTCTTTATCTGCAAACACTTCCGATTGTAACGGTAAATAAATACCGGCACTGTCCACCAGATAAATAACCGGAAGGCGGTTTTCCATAGCAATTTCCTGCGCTCTCAGGTTTTTCTTCGCTGTGACCGGAAACCATGCCCCAGCCTTGACCGTAGCGTCATTCGCAACAATGACACACAAACGCCCCTCCACAGTACCCACTCCTGTAATGACACCACCGGCCGGGCAGCCCCCTTCTTCTTCATACATTCCTTCACCGGCAAATAATCCGACCTCCATGAAGCGGGTGTCCGGGTCAATCAGCAGTTCAATTCTTTCCCGGGCGGTAAGTTTTCCTTTGGCATGCTGCTTTTCAATTGCTTTTTCTCCCCCTCCGCCCATAATCCTCCTGCTTCTCGATTCCAGTTCATTAATCAGCTGATGATGCGTTTCATTCGTCATAACAAGACAGTATTTAGTGGATATGATAACTCCAATTTCAGATAATAATGTGAATTAATCCACACAAGTAAAAAATTTTACTTTAAAAACTCCTGAAAATGAGCAGCAAGCCATAAGATCCTTAAAAAAAAGCAAAAATAATTTTGGAAAAGAAAAACTGATTTCTATTTTTGCAGTCCCAAAGGGTGATGTAGCTCAGTCGGTAGAGCAAAGGACTGAAAATCCTTGTGTCGGCGGTTCGATTCCGTCCATCACCACAAAAGCCTGGTAATGATATTCATTATCAGGCTTTTGTGTTTTAATGATCTTTATTGTAGCAGTTATTGCGTCAACTCATGTCAAAAATGAAGAGTCCGAAATAATATCCATCGCTCATCCTGCAGCCTTTCAAAGGGAGGACAAATAATAACTTAATTTCAACACCATATTTTCATTGAGTATCATCGGGTTTCATCAGGTCCTAGTGTGGAAAATATCTATGGAATACTTCATTATATATTATGCAACCCGGGATTTCAGACTAATTTCTCTCATTTATGTCAGCGGTCCGCCTTCTGTATCAGGCAGTTTCCTCTTTTTATAACCGATTTTGACCTGAACAGATCCCCTTTATCATTGGCGGTATCCGCCTCGCCGGTGTTTCCGGTTAGGTGTGCTTCCGAAGAGATCGCAAGGCTTTCTTCAGGCAACGGTATAACGAAGTTGCTGCCAGGAAAGAAAGCGAACATAAAATATCAGATGAATTTTTAAAGCCTCTAAGGTATACGAAGCCTCCTGTTTTCTTTAAGTAAGAGGAAACAATTTATATCCGGGCTTATCAGCCTTTGCCGGATGGCAGCGGAATGGATAGGGAAACATTCCCAAAACAACTTTTTGTCAGACATGACTATACAACGTATTCATTTACTATTACTGGTTTTTCTGTTTATTTCTTCTTCTGTCTTCTCACAAAAATCACCGGCATGGGATGACACCGAGTCAAAAAACTGGCCCGCAGAGGCCAGACAGGTTAATATTCAATCATCTGCCGACGGAAAGACCCAAAAAGCCTATTTCTATAAAAGCCCGGGTGCCGCTCCCCGCCCTCTGATCGTCAGCCTGCATACCTGGAGCGGAAACTACCAGCAAAAAGATACACTCGTTCAATTTTGTATCCGGAGAGGCTATCACTACATACACCCGGATTTTCGCGGTCCTAATACTACCAGAGAAGCACTGGGAAGTGACCTCGTGGTAAGTGATATTGACGACGCGATTTCGTATAGTATCGCCAATGCATCCGTTGATCCGGATAATATCCATGTAATAGGGGTAAGCGGAGGTGGGCATGCAACCGTCCTGACGTATATGAAATCCAGGCATGACATCCGGAGTTTTTCAGCCTATGTGGGTATTTATAACCTCATCGACTGGTACCACGAATCCATGGGCCGGAAAAACAAGTATGGTCTGGATATTCTGGAAGCGACCTCCGGAGGCAGTAAAAAGCTGAATACAGAAGAAGCTGAAAAGCGTTCTCCCTTTTTTATGGATACGCCGGTGGAGAAGAGAAGCAACAGTAAACTGAACCTCTATGCAGGCATTCATGATGGGTATACAGGCTCTGTACCGGTGACCCACACACTTCAGCTGTACAACAAAGTAGTACGGGATTTTCAACCCGATGCCAAAGCCACACTGATTCCTGATGAATATATTCACACCATGGTAAAGACACGGTCATTACCCGGATTTGAAGATGCCGGCACTTATCTTGATCGTAAAATTATTTACCAAAACAACTACAAACACCTGGTGAATGTGACCATATTTGAAGGAACCCACGAGATGCCCCCGGGAGATGTCCTTCACCATGTTCCCTCGCGGCAAATTCTTGCGATCGGGGATTCTAACGGTGCCGCGCACGGAGGGTGGGTTGACCAGCTTCAGAAGCTGCGTCCGCAGGACGTCCTCATCAATACCTGCGTTTCCGGAAACACCATCGGATTCGACAATCTCGATAAAGAAGCATTAAATACCCTTAAAAATCTGGATCGTTATCTGGCACAACCCAAAGGAACAACAGACGCGATTGTGATCATGCTGGGGACCAACGACTGTAAAGCGGTTTTTAATGACCGGTCAAAAGAGATTCCGGCCAATCTTGAAAAATTAATCCTGCAGATAAAGGCCAGGATAGCCGCCTCTCCGGCATCAGGTAAGCCTGAAATTTTTATTGTTTCACCGCCACCTTTTGCAAATGATGAAAAGCTCGAACCTAAATACCATGGCGGAGCTGCACGTGTTGCGAAGCTGACGGAAGAGTTTCAGAAAACAGCAAAAAAAACGCAGGTAAATTTCATCAATGCCCACCCGGTGCTTAACGCGGTTTTCCCTTATATTTCTGCGGATGGAGTGCACCTGTCCAGCGAAGGACAGGTGATTCTGGCCAGAATAATAAACGGCCATTTGCAAAAATGACAGATGTCCTGTCTCATTTTCCTGATCCGGCATTTTTCATATAAAACCTGATTCACAAAATCATTGAACCAGGTTCCGGGCAAAATACATCCCGGTAAAACAACCATGCACGGATTTCAGTTATATACCAATTTCGATCTGAAACCTTACATACCAGGATTCTTTCCGCGATTTATCATAAAAATCCTGAATATTATAAGTCGCTTCTCCCTGTAATTTAAAAGCATGCTCCCAGATATATTTCGTCAGGCCCAACGTAATCTGTTGGGCATCCGGTCTGAAGGCTTTGATTTCCTTTTGCATTTCCTGCCATGAGTACCTTCCGATAATTTCATATCCGGTTCTGAATATATAAGAACTCTGGACATCAAACCCTTGTCCGGCCATGACATAATTCATTTCAGCCGGATTCTGATCATTAAGTGCAATCGGGCTCCCCCCTGCAGAGCGGTTCATATAGGCAGCAAAAGTGGAGAATCCGTTATATTTGAACATCACATCAGCCAGCAACGTGCTGATATCTTTCCTGCTGAATAAATATTCCCCTAACTGCCCCTGGGTTTTCTTGGCTTTGCTATTGAACTGATACGCAGCAGACAGCATTAGTCTGGGCTTTTCTTCATTCAGAATATCCCCTTCGAAATATTCACCGTTTTTCTTAAATGCGCCGAACGGATACAATTCGAATTTACCGGTATAAGCCAGATTTGTATCATCATTTTCCGTAAAATTTCTGCCTTCACCCTGCGAAACAGCCCCTTTGATACTATAAGAAAACTCATCTCTTTTTTGATTAATATAGTTCGCATGTACCCCAAAGTCACGGTCAATATTGAACAGGGCATTATTGATACTTCTGTCACTAAGCTGTAATGCACCCGATGAGTTAACGCGCTGTCTGTTCCCCGGCAATTTGGTTTGTCCGAAACCTATCGACCAGTTTTTATTGATACTGTAAAAAACAACAGCATCCCTGATGATCTGAATATTTTCTCCGTCTTCAGCCGCTCCACCCAAGTCCCCCGGGGCAAAGCTAAGCTGTAAGGCATACGTAAACCTGGGATTTCCGACATAGCCGTCAAAACGCAGGCGGGTTCTTCTTACACCTCCGTCAATGACACCCTTCTCTCCGTACTCATGATTAAACGTTCCCCTTGACTGGATCCGGAAACGTATATTCATTTGATAAATACTGTCAGGAGAAGTAAATCCAAGACCCTTGCCGTAACTATAGTAGGGCAGGGAATAAAGCCGTTGCTGAAGGTCATAATACGATGTCGAATCCTGGGCCTTTACGCCCCATGACAATACCGTAGCAATGATGATTAGAGATAGCCTATACAATGTAAAATACAGATTTTGAGGCAAAATTAACATGGGTTATCACAATTAACAGTATGGTTATGCAGAGTTAATAATTTGATAATATAAGGTAAACCCGCAAACGGAAACCTATTCCGGTCAGAGCAGCTAATCCTTCATTTTCTCCCAGTGTTTATCAGGATCATTGCAGAAGCCATTGGGTAATAGTATAGTTATTTTAGTATCCAGGAAATAAATAGGCATATTAGGGGCTGCTGTGTATGAGTACCGATCATCTTTTAGAATTACTGCAACATACCTGTCTTCTAAATGTGAATGACCGTTATCATCTTACTCATTAGTCTCAAAAAACGAAGAATATTGATCTTGGGCCATAGAGAGAAGGAATTTTAACAAAAAGTAAAGCACATTTGTCTTTTTGTTAAATAAAGTATACTTTTAGACAACTAAACTTACAATACGATGAGTAAGATGTTTAAGTCTGTGGGTATATTATTTGCTATCACCGGTATTGCGATATTTTTTATTGACGAGTCAAAAGGTTCTGAAATACCTTTGCTGACAGGGCTGTTTATGATATTTGTAAGCAAAGAAAAGAGAGAAGATGAACGTGTAAAAATTTTAAAATCTTCTTCTGCATATATTGCATTAATTGTAGGATACGGATTTAAGCTGATGAGTACGAATCTTTACGAACATCAGGTACTTTCATTCCAGCTGACCGATATAAATCACTTCCTGATACTGGTATTTGCTTTGGCTATCTGTATTTACTATTTACGATTATTCCTTTATTGGGAATAGCTTTTGAAAATGAAAAATTCTCTCAAGGTCGAACGTGCAAAACAGAATATAACGCAAGCCGAACTGGCTGATAAAGTAGGTGTTTCAAGGCAAACCATCAATTCCATCGAGATTGGCAAGTTTGTTCCATCAACATTACTCGCTTTAAAAATTGCTTTCGTGTTCCAGACAACGGCTGACGAAATATTTACTCTGGAAGAAACTGATTGGATTTAGGTCCTGCAGATTGTTAATACCCTCCGCCATTTTGAATTTAA
>JBEBXQ010000038.1:0-32913 GCA_040391535.1 Telluribacter sp.
AGGCGGATGATATGCCGATCCTGACCACGTGATGGTATTGTCATCAGGTATATGATCTTCGGAATTTCCGAAAGGTTTCTTGTTTGAAATAGCAGAAAAAAGGGATGCCTTTCGACATCCCTCTGGTGATTTATGCTTTCTGAAGCCTGGCCGTTGGAGGCACTGCTTTATTCTTCTCTTTTTCTTTTTTATCCCGCATTTTAATAAAGTCGCGGAACCTGCGGATGGTAGCCAGTGTAAACCCAATCGACAGCACGAAAGTCCCCAGCCAAAGAATATTGATCAGCGGCTTTTCAATTGCTTTCATAACAATGAAATCCCTTTGAGTCGTATTGACTGAAAAGGTAAACTCACCGGTTTTAGGATCAATTTCTTTAAATTGCAGACGGATACCCAATTCTTCATTCACTTCGGGCTTGCGGCCTATCATCCGGTCACGGATGACAAATGAAGGGGTAATAATGAACTCCTGTTCCTGATCAAGCACTCGTACAATGGCTTTTACAGCAGCATCTCCGTCATTCAGCCTGACACCCTCTACATTTTCGGTTCTGACCACATTATCCAGAATGGCGACATAATCATTGATAAAGAACGTATCACGCATGGCTACTGTAAACTCCTCTGTAGCACTCCACTGCGGTTCTGCCGTAGGGTTGGTAACCATCGAAACATAAGTATACAAATCTTTATCCAGCTGGCGGCGGATATCCGGAGATGAAACCAGGCCACCCATGTTCTCATTTAACTGAATCCGGGGAAACAGTGTAAATATCTTACCCGACGGCTCGCGGTATTCGATTTCATAGTAAAAATTTTCCGGATTGATGGCCAGTGTATCGCCCTTGCTGTAGTAAGTTTTATCATCAAAAGTAATATCTCTCAGTGCTACTGCATGGAAATCACCTTCAATGGTATGTAACCAGCTTTTTGGAATGTACTGATTAATATCCCGCGGCTCCAGTCTGATGTCTTTCCAGGTAAGCATGAAGCCTCCCATTTTTTCAGGACGGTTTTTCCAAAGCGTAATATTCTCTTTATTTTCCTTGTTGTCGTTGGCAGTAAACTCATCGGAACGTGAGATCATCAGGCCGGAGTTGTTAATCGAAACCACTTTTGAATAACCCGATGAAAAGATAATACCAATGAGCATGAGCCCTACGCCGATATGGGTGATAGCCCCTCCGGAAATTTTATAGTTGCCCGTAATTATGCTGAGCATAATCCGGCCGTTTGCCACTACGGCAAAAACAGCTGCCGTAAGCAATATGATATAAGGAATTTCTTTTACCTGCAGCAACGCAATAATAGCCCCGCTTACCAGTAAGGTAATCAGGAACGGTCCTGAGAGTGCAGCAAAATTATTCTTACCGATTTTTTTCCACCAGAAATATTGTCCTATTGCAGTTAAAATAACTACCAGAACGAAAAACCAGAGCTGAAATTTATTATAATGAGCGATCTGATCAGTAGGTAAAGCCAGGTTCAGGACAAACCCGAATGATTCGGCAATGCTGTTATAAACGGGAATAGACGTGGTGGCCAGTACCTGAAAACCTGAAAGACAAAGCACGGTAGCACCGATAAAGATCCAGAATTCCCTTGAATAGGTCGAGACTTCTTCGGGGTCAGAGGGCAGTGATTTCCAGCGATAAATAAGAAGGGCAATCGCGGCGACAGTGAAGGTCATCAGATACAATAAGAGCTGGCCGGATAATCCCAGATCGGTGAATGAGTGTACAGAGGCATTGCCCAGTATACCGCTCCTGGTCATGAAAGTGGAATATAACACCAGCAGAAAACCCGCTATGGTCAGAATATAGGAAGTATTCAGGGCAGTAGCGTTTTTATTGCTGATAATCATCGTATGTATTGCCGCTACCAGAATAAGCCAGGGTACATAAGAGGAATTCTCAACAGGATCCCAGTTCCAGTAACCTCCGAAATTCAGGGTTTCGTAAGCCCAGTAAGCACCCATCAGGATTCCCACTCCTAACACAAGTGCGGAGAAAAGTGTCCAGGGTAAAGCCGGACGAACCCACTCATTGGTCTTCTTTAACCATAAGCCGGCAATGGCAAAGGAGAAGGGTATGAGTGTGGTGGCAAATCCCAGGAACAGGGTAGGAGGGTGAATCACCATCCAGTAATTTTGCAGCAACGGATTGAGCCCGTTACCATCTTCCGGTATAAAGTCAGGATTCATTTTCCATACGGCCAGATCCGGCATGGCTTCTTTTAGCAGCAAAAACGGAGTTGAACCGATTTTCAGGTCAAGCCCGGGAATGATAACACCCAGAATCATGGAGGCCAGGAATGCCTGCACCAATGCAAAAATAGTCATAACCGGTGCTTCCCACGACCTGTTAGTGAATATCAGTGTTGCTCCCAGTAAAACATTCCAGAATATCCAGAGTAAAAAACTCCCTTCCTGGTCCTGCCAGAAACTGGAAATAATATAACCTGTTGGTAGTGAGCGTGATGAGTTGTCCCATGCATAGTGGTATTCAAAATAATGATTACCGATAATCCAGTAAAGACAAAAGACAATCCCTAATACGGCAAAACCATGAATGTAAAAGGAAATTCTCCCGATTTTACGCCAGTCGCCTTCCTGTAGAGGATTAGATGAAGTAGCCTTAAAATAAGAAAACGTTGCGACCAGAGCCGCCACAAAGGCGATGATAACAAAAAGGTGTCCGAAGTTGCCAATGGCAGTATGTATCATGATGAAATGTTATCGTATAAATTAAGTACCCGAAGCAACTGATTCAATTTCTGTGGTTTCCAGTTCTCCGTTATTATATTTGGACGGGCATTTTAACAGAATCTTCTCTGCCTCAAAATGATTTTTTTCCATTTTTCCAATCACAACAACCTGTTCGGATTTGTCAAAATCCTGTGGTTTTGAATTTCTGAGCACAACCACTCTTTCCGTCTGATCGTTATCAAGTAAGGTAAAAGTAAAATAGTTGGGATCAATTTCGGGTCTGTATTCCATTCCCAGGATTTCGCCAGATTCTGATTTCTTCAGGGTCCCGACAACGTGAATACTGGAGTTGTCACCCTTGGAAGCCATGGTTTCTGCTTCTGTAAAAGTAACATATGTACTGGCATCGCCGGCCGTTGAAAGAATGATACCGCAGGCAACGGCAATGACAATTAATGCTAGAATATGCGTTTTTTTCATGTTTATAATCGGTTAACTATTAATGAAGCAGGGCACTTACTGCCCCCGTAACAAAAATTTCATGAATTTAATTTCTTTTCCAGTTTACTGATTTTGCTGTCGAGCCTTATCAGATATAGAATCAGACCGATGAAAATGACAAGAATTACAGCTATTACCGACCATATTTTTCCGTCGGCCCTTAGCTGGTCTGCCATTTCTATGTCACTGCCCGCCGTCTGAGCGAAGGAAACAAGTGTGGTTATCAGACTGAGTATGATTGTATTTATGAAAGTTTTCATGATTGATAAGCGATATAAAAGGATTGTATTACTATTTTGAAAGTGGGTAGCTCTGGTTAAGACCGCTCTTCAGCCAGATGATTTAATCTCTTCAGTCTGATTCTCAGAGTAGTTACCCATAAGCCCAGCATTGACCATCCGATTATCGCCGAATAGAAAACAGGCTTCATAACGTTTTCAGAATCATAAATATTAAATCCGGGGTTACCACCGTTGCCCGGATGTAAAGAATCCGTCATCCTAGGCAGAATCCAGATCAGCACATTGAAAATGACAAAGGCAAAAATGTTATAAATGCTTGAAATTCTGGCGCGTCTCTGCTCATCCTCAAAAGCTCCTCTTAAAACGAGATAAGCGAAATAGGCCAGCATAGCGATGGCGACGCTAAGAATCTTTGGGTCTTTGGGGAGAGGGTCACCCCAGGTTACCATACCCCAGATCGCACCGGTCGTAAACCCGACAATGCCGAAAACCACCCCTGTGTTTACAAATTCGGAGGCAATGTCATCATGTTCAATTTTTCCGGAACTCAGGTATCTTATAGAATAAATCAGAGAAATTAACAGGTAAATGACCATAGCAAACCACATAGTTACATGGTAATACAGGTTTCTTACCGTTTCATTCAGAATGGGCTGCCGTGGAACTTCACCATACAAGCCAGCTGTCAGTACATAAATCAGTATGATTACCGTTGCTGCTTTCCACAATTTATTTTTCATAATCAGTAAAAATGATCTTTATAAAATTTACGCAAATTTCGTCATCAAACGCTTAACTCCGCCATAAATAAGGAAATAAAATAACCGACAGGCCGATTACAATAGCATCTATAGATAACAATACCAGAATTTCATCATAATTAACACTTGTATCCAGGTTATCCAATGCATTTTTGGCCAGTTTGGTTACCATTAATAGCATCGGGATGATCATCGGGAAACTCAGAATTGCCATTAATGAACCACTGTTATCTGCTTTGGATGCAATGGCTGAAATCAGCGTCAGAGAAGAAGCAAAACCCAGACTGCCCAATACTACACTAAGCACATAGACCGTCATGTTACCGACAGGGTTCCCCATCACCAGTATATAGAATCCAAGTGCTGTCAGCGAGAGCGTCAGCATCAGGAGTGAATTATAAATGATTTTGGAAATAATAATGGATTGCGGACTGCTGATCATATAATGATACAGATAGCGTCCGTAATGCTCGCGCGAAAAACTTTTAGCGATGGCGTTTACGGCCGTAAATAACAGAATAATCCAGAATAAAGTATTCCAGACAATAGGTGTCAGTAAATTCCGGTTGAGATTAAAGCTCAGATAACAAATAGCTATGGTGCTGATCACGTAAAGCAACATCCCGTTCAATGCATAGCGCTGTCGCCATTCCAGGGTTATTTCTTTTTTTATCAGGGTGATAATTTCGCTCAAGACAATGATGATATCGTTGCTGCTGATGGCAACAGACCAATTATTTTTTTTGCAAAATTACATTATAAATAGGTAGGAAGATATGAAAATCCAATAAAATAAAACAAAGGGGAACGTCATGTCGGAAAAGACAGAATAGCTTCCCCTTCTGGCCCGGTTAATGAATAGTAAATAAGCCTTTGGTTATCATCGGTACCACAAACCGGAAAGTAATAAAGCCGAATGTTAACAGAAAAAAGAGACCATAAATGAAGATTTCCCTTATGGATGTAAGGTGTTCTTTTTTGTCATGTGGCGAATTGCGCCAATTGGGTTCGGATAATTTCATGATGTGGATGGTTTAAAAATGTTAAAAAACACACAGATAATCCAATTGTTGAAATTTATAACGTTGAGATAGGTATAATTGTTCTCAAAAAATAGATAATTTTTCAATATATTATAATCATAATTCTATAGTCTTATGTAAAGGCTTTTGTCGTTATAGAGAAGCGGGAAGTAGAAAATTTTCAGAAAGGAGGTGAGTAACCCAACGCATTGACCAGATCACTGGCTATTATGCTGGCGGGACTTCTGCGTTGCGAGGCAAATTCCCCTGCCATACCATGCTGAAAAACGGCAAGTATAGCGGCGTTAAGGGGTGTATATTTTTGTGCGAGCAAACCTGCGATGATCCCGGTCAGTACATCACCGCTCCCTCCGGTTGCCATGCCGGAGTTTCCGGTGGAATTGAAATGGGTAATCCCTTCTTTTGAAATAACTGCCGTATATGCACCTTTCAGGATCAGGATGATTTTATATTGCTGTGCAAACTCACGTGCCCTTTCCAGGCGTTCAAAATCATTGCTGCACTGACCTGCAAGCCGCTCAAATTCTTTGGGATGTGGTGTCAGAATGGTGTTTTCAGGGAGTTTGTCCAGCAGATGCCTGTTCCGGGAAAGTAAATTGAGGCCATCGGCATCTATAACCAACGGAATGGTAATGGTATCCATCAGCTTTTCAATTGCATTCAATGTTGACGGTGCTGTGCCGATCCCCGGTCCGACCGCTACAGAAGCATAGGGTGTAAGTTCGGGTATTTCTGAAATGAAGTTCTCCAGCGGATCTGTAATGACCATCGCTTCCGGTCGGGCGATCTGTATAATCTGATACCCGCATCCGGGAATATATAAAGTAGTAAGCCCTGCCCCTGATCGAAGACAGCCCCCTGCTGAAAGTATGGCTGCGCCCATCTTTCCGTAACTACCTGCGATAATCAGCGTATGTCCAAAAGTACCTTTATGAGAAAAACGGGTTCTGTGCCTGATCAGACAAGATACGGCTTGTTCTGTAGTATAGTAATAATTTGTAGTCGTATTTTGAATATACTGTGGAAGTAACCCGATGGAAACTATGTGCCATTCACCCGTAAAAAGTGCATTCTGAGGTAAGAGGAATGCCAGTTTCGGGAATTCAAAGGAAACCGTCTGGTGGGGCTGAAAAATAATATCTTCAGGGTTGTTCGGAC
The DNA here is from genome assembly GCA_040391535.1 of Telluribacter sp. Lineage (GTDB taxonomy): Bacteria > Bacteroidota > Bacteroidia > Cytophagales > Spirosomataceae > JBEBXQ01. The sequence continues at coordinate 6,413 of JBEBXQ010000038.1, forward strand.
TGTCGGTATAAAGCCCGGTTGCAATATCGACAGACACACGTTCTGCAGTTGCTGTATTTAATTTTGTGATCACTTCGGCCAGTAACCCGGTTACAGGTCGTTGAACACCCGTGCCAAGCATCGCATCTATAATAATACTGCCGGGTGTTATTTCATCTGTGTCTTCAAGGCTATAGATGGACTTTGGCTGAAGAATTTCATTCAGACGTTTCAGGTTGACGGTAAAGCCTTCAGTACATTTTTCTGTATATTCGATGATATGTACTTCCACTAAAAAACCTTTCTGAATAAGCAGCCGGGCAATAGCAAGTCCGTCTCCGCCATTATTCCCTTTTCCGCAAAAAATACTGACTTTACGGTTCGGTACATAAAAGGAACAAAACCATCTTACAAATGCTTCAGAAGCTTTTTCCATCAGATCAATGGACGCTATGGGCGTGTGGCGGATAGTATCAGCATCCAGTTGCCTTATTTGCTCTGCAGAAAACAGTTTCATATAAAAGGAAATTACCCGTGATCGTATCCTACAAATATAACATCTGAAGAACGAATCACGGGTAATCCGGCAGAAGAATAATATCTATTCAGTCACCTTGCCCTTCCGGAACCACTTGTCACGGATACGTTCATTCACATAATACATACAAGGTACCAGCACCAGGGTGAGTATGGTCGAAAAGGTGAGACCGAAAATGATGGTCCAGGCCAGAATGTTCCAGAAAACAGCACTCTCTCCTCCGATGATCAGATGCGGTTTGAAATCACGGAAAAGCCCGACAAAATCAACCGTAATACCCAGTGCCAGCGGAATGAGACCCAATACAGCTGCTGAAGCGGTCAGCAACACAGGTGTTAACCTGATAGACCCTCCTTCAATAATCGCTTCGCGCAACGGATAACCTCTGTCCCTGAGTTCATCAATAAACTCGATTAACAGAATTCCGTTCTTGACTACAATTCCGGCGAGGGCGATGATCCCCACGCCTGACATAATGATGGAGAATGATTTATCAAACACGATAAAACCCAGCAATACGCCGATCAGAGAAAGCAGGATAGTGAAGAAGATAATGAACGGCTTCACTACTGAATTGAATTGCGTGGCCAGAATCAGGTAAATGAGTAATATGGCGGCCAGAAATGCTGTACTCAGGAATGCCATGGATTCTGCCTGCTCTTCCTGTTCGCCACCCATTTGGATGGCATATCCGCTCGGAACGTCGATACCTTTAATGGTATTCTGGATTTGCGCAACGATTTCATTGGCATTGTAACCGGGTACAACATCCGAACTCAGGGTCACAATTCTGGACTGGTCCTGCCGGTTGATCTGACTGAAAGTAGTGGAGTAGCTGATATTGGCTACAGAAGCAATCGGTACCTGCCGCAAGGCTCCGCCCATGTTCATATCCCGATAGACGATATTCTGGCTCAGCAGCCTTTCTACATGATTCCGGGTATCTGCCCTTAATCTCAGCATAATCGGGTATTCATCTTTATCATCCCTGAATTTGGAAATTTCAAGACCAAAAAGTGCCGTCCTTGCAGACATGGCCACCTGTTGTGCACTTATTCCTTCACGCTGGGCTTTTTCACGGTCGATCGTAATAGTAATTTCCGGTTTGTTCGTTACAAGATCGGACCGTAGCTGATCAATACCCTCGATACCTGCATTATCAATTAACTGAAATACCCTTTTCTCCAGATCCTGCAATACCGCAAAATCATCCCCGGTAATTTCAATAGCAATAGGTTTTCCTGTTGGCGGCCCGGTATTTTCTCTTTCAACCGAAATTTCTGCACCCGGCAACCCGCTCATCCCGTCCCTCACTTTGGTCAGGATCTCCATGGTAGACCTGCCACCACGAAGTTCGTGTTTCTCAAAAGCAATGGTTACCTTGGATTTATGGGGCGTAGCCGCGCGGTCAGGATTGTACGGGTCACCCGCATTTTTTCCGACATTGGAAATGACTGAATTGACAATACCCATGGCTTCCTCCTTTTCCAGAATATCAAAGACCCGTTTCTCGATAATCCTGGTTACCGAATCCGTCACGTGCGCATCAGTTCCGATGGGAAGCTTGTTGTAGACATATACATAGTCAGGGTCCCCGCTGGGGAAGAACAGGACTTCCGGCTTTACAATGGCCGTCAGTACAAACGTAAATATCAGTAAGAATACGGTTGCGATAATAGCAATTACAGGTCTCCATCCTTTGATCACCCAGCGGATCACTTTCTGATAGCCGTTTTTCAGGGCAGGAAGAAAGCGGTCCTGGAAAGGAACCAGGATTCTTGGCGTAAGAATATAATGATTGAAGACGTACAGAATAAGCAGGAGTACCAGGAAATTTCCAATACCTCTGTCTATCAGATAGCCTGCCAGAGCCGCAACACCTAATATGATGAGGGGTCTTCGGATGGCCTTTATGCTGGTATCGTGAGCTTCTTTTTCTTCGTCATGCCTTCCCATAAATGAAACTACAAAAACGGGGTTCATGACATAGGCTACAAAGAGGGAAGCACTCAGGGTAAGAATCAGCGTCAGAGGAAGGAATTTCATAAATTCTCCGACAATACCGGTCCAGAACAGCAACGGAAAGAAAGGCGCCACGGTGGTCAGGGTTCCGGACAATACCGGAATAAATACTTCACCGGCAGCTGCTTTTACAGCCTGCTGAATGGTCCAGTCTTTGTGCTGATTAAACAACCTGTGCGTGTTTTCCACCACAACAATCGCGTCGTCCACCACCAGTCCTATCCCCAGCAGAAAGGCAAAAAGTACAATCGTGTTCAGTGTGAAGGCCGTGCCGATGGCGGGCCCGAGGATGGGCATCAGTACAAACGCTACCAGTGCTGATAAGGGGACTGAGAGCCCGACGAAGATAGCATCGCGGATACCCATAAAGAACATAAGCACACACACTACGAAAATAAAACCGAGTACTACGGTGTTAATCAGGTCGTGCAATTCGGCGCGTGTACGGTCAGACTGGTCGGCGGTAACAAGTACATTGAGCCCTGACGGGAAATGATTATCTTTAAACTCAACAATCAGTTCCTGTATTTTGTCCGAAGCATCAATCAGGTTTGCACCTGCCCGTTTTATGACGTTAAGAGTAATAACGGATTTATTATTGAGGCGCGCAAAATCCTGCTGCTCTTCAAAGCTATCGGTAACTTCAGCTACATCACCCAGTTTTACTATCGCGCCTGTATTGGTGCGGATACGCAAATCGGCGATTTCACTGACATCCGTAAATTCACCTTTGACACGAAGGGTTCTTCTGACTCCCCCCACTTTTATTTCACCACCCGATATGTTAATATTTTCGCCCTGTACAGCACTGCTGATATCAAAAAATGTTAACCCGGCGGCCTGCATGCGGGGCAGATCAACGTTGATCTGGATTTCCCGGTTCAGGGCACCCACAATATCGACACGCGTGATTTCGGGTAAACCTTCAATTCTGTCCTGCATATTCTCGGCATATTCTTTGAGTTGTTTCAGAGAATAGTTGCCGGCCAGGTTAATGTTCATAATCGGGATTTCCGAAATATTGACATCCTGTGCTGTGGGTCCTGCATCAAGCTCATCGGGTAAGTCCTGCTGCGCTTTGTCAATGGCATCCCTTACCCGTTGCAAGGCATCCGGTATGTCTACATCAGGAGTAAATTCAACCAGAATAACCGATACGTCCTGTAAGGCATTTGATTTTATTTTTTTTACTCCGTTAATTGACTTCAGCTGTTTTTCAATAGGTTTATTAATGGTATTCTCAATATCAGCAGGAGCCGTTCCGAAGTAGACCGTATTAATATAAATCTGCGGAAATTTAATATCGGGAAACTGTTCTTTGGGCAGGTTATTATAAACCATGAGCCCTGCCAGGGTAATAATAAAGGTGAAAATGTAGATCGTTGTGCGATTTTCTACACACCAGTTAGTAAACCCTAATGTTTTATATTGGTCAAATCTCATATCAGGCTAATACATTTAAGAGTCAGAAATGCAAAGGAAATGGAAACAAAAGGCTAGAAACTCACAGTTTCACCATCTGCAATTTCCTGATATCCAAAAGTGATAAGTTGATCATTTGCTGCCAGCCCTTCCAGAATGACAATCTTTCCGTTGTAGCTCGGACCTGTTCTGACGACTTTTCCCAGGGCTGTTTTTTCACCGTTTTGCTCTGAAACAACGTAAACGATCTGTCCCTTTTCGGTATTCTGAATCAGATTCTGATCAATGACCAGGGCATCTTTCATGGTCTGGTCGTTAATTTTCAGCTGCGCCATCATATTAGGTTTAAGGTCTTTGCCTGATGGCAGGTTGGCTTCAATGGTAAAGGTTCTGCTGAGCGGATCTACAGATGTACTGACAAAGCTGACCTTCAGCTTCATTTCCTTACCCAGATCCGGAAAGCTGACCTGAATATCATCCCCCTTTTTTACACTTGCAGCATAGGCGTCCGACACTTTGGCGGTTACTTTCAGGTTGCCCAGATTCAGGATGTTCATCAGAGGTGCTCCGGGGGAGGCCATTTCACCGATTTTAACGGCTACCATGTCAACAGTACCGGAAATAGGAGAAGTAACTACCGACTGGCCGATTTGTGTATTCAGTGTTGTCAGTCGCTTTTCGAGGCTTTCTTTATTGTTTTTTGCCTGTAAGTACTGAAGTTCCGTTCCGATCTTCTGAGTCCATAACCTTTCCTGCTTTTCAAAGACAGTTTGGGCAAGCTCAAGCTGGGTTTTTACTTCTTCTATGCTCTCGCGCTGAATACTGTCATCAATTTTAACAAGCGCTTTCCCTACCGAAACCTGATCACCTTCTTTTACATAAACAGCGGTGATTACGCCTGCAGATTTGGGTGTCACATGGATATTGTTCTTCGCATCCACACTTCCCTGAAGCTCAACAAAATGGTGAAAGGTTTCCGGAATCAGCGTATCTGCTTTGATAATTTTTACCTTTTTTCTTTGAATGGCATTCGTATCCAGCAAGCCTATTTCTGTTTCCAGTTTTTGTATTTGTGCCGTCAGTTCACTCTGCTGGGACCTGAGCTGGTTGAGTGTTTCTTTTTTTGCAGAAAGGCTGTCAGCATTTTCACTGCCGCATGCAGTTAATAGTACACTAAATGCCACAATAGATAGATATCCTGCTTTCATAAATGTATGGTGATTAATTAAGTGCTAAACAATTTTTTTAATGAAGGAAAAGATTACTTATAAAGTTCTCCGCGCGATTTCAACAGGTCGACCCGTGCAATCAGCAGGTCATAAAGAGCAGCATAATAATTAGTCTGCGCTTCCTTGAACGAGGTTTCCGCATTGATTACTTCAATATTTGAACCTACCCCTTCCTGGTATTTGATTTTGGAAACCCTGATCACTTCCTGGGCAAGGTCAAGATTACGTTCTCTCTCTTTCAGCTGACGTGCCAGGTTGCCTAACTGAATTTCAGATTGCTTAACCTCCAGATTGATCGATTGCTCCAGAAGGAGCTGGTTGTTTTTTATTTTGCTGAGCTCATTTCTGGACTGAACAATCCTGTTTTTCTTACTGAAACTATCCCAGATCGGAATATTCACCGTAAGGCCGATCGTCGCCTGATTAAACCACGATTGCTGGAACAGCATTTTGAAATAATCGCTACCGGTGGCATATCCGTAATTGGCAGACAGAGATACATTAGGGTAATAGCCGGCGGCAATATTCCGGATATCCATTTTCTGAAGCTCTTCCTGCACCTGCAGGGTTGAAAATTCGATCCGCTGGTAATAGTCAGAAAATCCGCCTACCTGTATCGCTGTAATTTCCTCGATTGATACCTCTGAGAGTTTATCTTTGAGCATCAGCGGTTCGTTTTGAGGGTAGGTCATCTGGAATTTGAGCAACGCCAGTGCGAGCTCCTGAATCCGTTCTATATTCTGCATTTCAGTAAGCAGATTGTTCTTTTGTACTTCCAGACGGTCCACGTCCAGCTGTTCCACAAAACCTTCCCGGTTCATATGCCTGGTTTCCTCAAAAAGCGAGTCAAGCCTCGATACATTGACACGCAGCAAAGCCAGCCGTTCTTCATTGATCATTACATTATAATAGGCTTTTGTGATGGCCTCAGCAATCTGGATTTCAGACATTTTTGTGCTTTTGGAAGCCAGTTCCTTATACGTTTCCGCTGCCTTAAGCCCAATCAGATATGAAGCGTCAAAAATCAGCTGACTTAAAGATACCATGGCACTGGGTGAATGGGTAACACCGAACTTCATCGCAATAACATCCCCTTCCGCAGCAGTAGGGTCAAACTGATTGGCCGGAACAAAGAATCTGGGAACAATCGCATTGTTCGTATAATTAAAGCTGCCGTTGATCTGAGGCAGCCCGATGGCCTTCAATTCCCGGATCCTCGCATCGGCACTCGACTGATCGATTTTATTATTTTCTATGGTAAGGCTGTGAAGAATGCCATAGCTTACGGCTTCATTCAGCGTAAAAGCTGTTTCCTGCGCCTTTGCCGGGATTGTGCCCAGTAATAAAAAGGCGGCGTAAAAGTGTAAAACTCCTGATAAAAGTAACTTATTCATATACTAAAAGGTATCATGGTGTTGTCCTAAGTATTGGTTATAAATAGCCAGTCCGTTTTCTGAGAGCAGTCCGCGAACGAAATGATGAAGCATTTGTGTTTTTACTTCTTCAGCTTTGAATTTCCCGGATGGGAAAATGCTACTGTCATGCGAAAATCCCATTTGCCCCAGACTAAGACCGGCGACGATATCAATATTGAGATCGTTGCGATACAGGCCAGCCTTTATTCCGCGGGTCAGGTTATTCTTGATTTTTTCGATAAAATATTCATTTTTGTAGTTGTTATATAAATTCCAGGCGGTCGGGTAATACTTTTTCAGTTCAGAAAGAAGCATTTCATGTACATTCCCGAACTGAAGGTTTAACTCTTCATTACGGCTAAGCAATTCTTTCAGAGGATCATTGAGATTACCGCAGATCTGTTCACACAGCGCTTTTTTCTGTAATAACTGGTGTTCCACTACTTTGGTGACAATCGTATCCTTATCCAGGAAATGCAGGTAAATTGTCTTCTTGGATATGCCCAGATGGCGGGCAATGTCGTCCATAGAGATGCTACGAATGCCATACCGGCAGAAAAGTTCAGTTGCGGTTTTAATGATTCTTTCTTCCAAAATTCATGACAGGTAATGTTTCTTGAAAAAAACCATGGAAACCCACCGGTAGTTTTGGGTTTCTGATTGTACTTTCAAAAGAAAATAAAAATCAGATTGCAGTCAGGATATTTTGGATGTGCGGTGCAGGAACAGGATGATTGGTGTTGATAATCAATTAGTTGTTATAGCAACTGAATTAAACCGCTATACACACGACCCTCGTAGCAGTAGCGGGGATTTTTAAGTTTCGGCTATTCCGGGGGCCTGGATCAGTGCCGTAACGACGGGGTATCGGTAAGCGGAAATGCATGGAAAATTTATATTTTTCAGGAAAAGAAAGGGTTGAATTATGTTTCTTTAAAAAAGCAACCCATTTTTGCAGCCAAATAGAAGAAATGTAACCCGATGAAAAAAGTGCTTTTTATTGACCGGGACGGGACTATCATAGTAGAACCACCCGAAGATTTTCAGGTTGATTCCCTTGAAAAACTGTCTTTTTTGCCTAAAGTAATTTCCAACCTGAGGAGAATCGCAGAAGAAACAGATTTTGAACTTTCAATGGTAACCAATCAGGATGGTCTGGGAACAACATCCTTTCCCGAGCCGACTTTCTGGCCTGCTCATAATAAAATGCTCAGTACGCTGAAAGGAGAGAACGTGAATTTTGCCTCCATTCTGATTGACCGTACTTTTCCGGAAGACAATGCGCCGACCCGCAAGCCGGGTACAGGCATGATGGGACAATACTTGAACGGTAATTATGACCTGGCTGGCAGTTTTGTCATAGGAGATCGTCTGACGGATGTCCAGCTGGCAGTAAACATGGGAGCAAAAGCCATATTGATAGGAGAGGAAACAGAGCATCCCGGCCTGACTCCCGAAATGAGGTCGGCCATAGCATTGGTCACAACTGACTGGGATAAAATTTATGAATTTCTCAGGTTGCCAGCAAGAATTGCCAAAGTTTCAAGGGATACCAAAGAAACGCAGATTCAGGTGGAGTTGAATCTGGACGGTAAAGGCAAAAGCGATATCCATACCGGACTGGGCTTTTTTGATCATATGCTTGATCAGCTTGCCAGGCATTCAGGGGCTGACCTTACTGTGAAGGTAAACGGCGACCTTCATATTGATGAACACCATACTATTGAGGATACCGCACTGGCACTGGGAGAAGCGTACCGGATAGCCCTCACGGATAAGCGGGGAATGAATCGCTATGGATTTTTACTACCCATGGACGAAGCCCTCGCGCAGGTTGCCATAGATTTTTCCGGCCGCCCGTGGCTGATCTGGAGTGCTGAATTTAAAAGAGAGAAGATAGGGGATATGCCTACAGAAATGTTTTATCATTTTTTCAAGTCATTCTCAGATACTTCGCTCTCAAATATTAATATTAAGGTAGAAGGAAATAATGAACATCACATGATTGAATCTATCTTTAAAGCCTTTGCGAAAGCCATTAAAATGGCCGTTCAGAGGGATGTGAAAGCCATGGAAATTTTGCCGTCCACGAAAGGTGTATTGTGATTTTTTTTATGTGGCAATTTGCAGATTACTGGTTTCCTTTCTATATTTGTAAAGAATAAAACCAAGATTCCGATGTTACATAATATTCTGGTGTTACTCTTCTACGTAGTTTTACTATCAGTTGCCTTTGTTGTTGGCGGCTGGCTGGAGAGGCATGAAAAGAGCTACAAACCCTGATGGGTTTGTAGCTCTTTGCTTTTAAAGCAGAGGATTATGTTAGAGTAGGATTATTTATTTAAATAAGGTCTCCTTTCCCTGAAAATTACCGGAAGGGGGAAACAAATTTTAAACTATGTTCAGACAATTCATTTCCATACTCTTTGTAGTGTTGCTGCTGAGTTCCACAGTGGGAGTGAATAGCTATTTGCAGAATGAAGCAAATAATGTTCTGAATAATGCAGTTGATTGTGCTGAAGAAGAGTGTGCTTCGGTTACAATTTACGATATATTTGAAGATCCGTATTATGTGAGTGCCCTGGAGCATGTCCCGCCTGTCCGTTATTGGGAGGGATTGGAAGATGAGCACGGCTATCGCTTTTCATGGATCGAAGATCTCCTCTATAATCTTGTCTCCCCGCCTCCGGAGCTGGTCTGATTTCTTACCTGATTTTTATTTGAGCACACCCTGTACGGGGTAAAGTTTGCTGGCATTGTTTTAGAAAACAGCATTAATCTGCTATGGTTGGTTTTCAGCCTGTTAACTTGATTGTTGCGCCTTTACGGGTATGACAGCAGGCAGTGCATTATTAAAGAAGTTAACAGAATTTTAAAAAGAAGAAAAAAATGGGATTGGCATATAAGCAATTATTCGATAATAATAAAGTCTGGGTGAAGAAAATGAATGAAGAGAATCCTTCATTTTTCGATAACCTTTCCAAAGGACAAAGTCCTCAGTATCTGTGGATAGGATGTTCAGACAGCAGGGTACCTGCCAATGAGGTTACGATGACTTCTCCTGGTGATATTTTCGTACACCGTAATATTGCCAATATGGTGGTAAATACAGACATGAATATGCTGAGTGTACTGGATTATTCGGTAAACGTACTGAAAGTCAGACATGTGCTGGTAGTAGGACATTACGGTTGCGGAGGAGTAAAAGCCGCTATGGGCAGCAGTCAGGTGGGCCTGATCGATAACTGGCTGCGTCATATCAAAGATGTATACAGAATACATATGGATGAGCTTGATTCAATTGAAGATGAGAATGTCAAATTTGATCGTCTTGTTGAATTGAATGTCAGAGAACAGGTATATAACCTGGCCAAAACATCAATTGTACAGAATGCATGGCAGGAGAACAGATTTCTTCAGATCCATGGAATAGTTTATTCCATCGGTAACGGGGTTTTGAAGGATCTGAACTGTACAATCGGTGATAATAATGAACTGGATGAAGTATATAAATTTGCTCCCAGTCCGCTTTAAAAGTATTAGTATTCCAGAGCATTGAGTTACTTTAAGATTTTATGTTAAAAAATAAAAATATTTTCGCGAATTTAAAATCTGATTTCCCTGCGGGTCTGGTGGTTTCCCTTGTGGCGTTACCACTCTGTCTCGGGGTTGCGCTTGCGTCAACCGGCAGATCTGATTTGTTATTTTCAGGAATTATCGCCGGGGTGATCGGGGGGATAGTTGTTGGTGCTCTGAGTGGATCTGCCTTAGGTGTGGCAGGTCCGGCAGCCGGTTTGGTTGTGATTGTATTAACCGCAATTGAGACACTGGGAAGCTTTGAAGCTTTTTTGTTATCGGTCGTACTGGCCGGTGTTATCCAGCTGGTAGCCGGCTTTCTGAAAGCAGGGGTAGTAGGGTATTATTTCCCGTCCTCTGTTATAAAAGGAATGCTTGCGGCCATAGGTCTGACATTGATCCTGAAAGAAATTCCTCATGCCTTTGGTTATGATGAAGATTTTATGGGTGACACGGCGTTTCTGCAGAGCGACGGCCACAACACGTTTACTGAGTTATATTATTCCGTTATATACAGCCATTGGGGCGCAATTATTATATCGACCATTTCATTGGCATTGCTGATTTTGTTTGATCAGCCGTTTATGAAAAAAACCGGGTTATTCAAATTCCTTCCCGGTGCCTTGTTTGTCGTATTGGCTGGTATAGGGCTCAATATCCTGTTTGGGGCAGCCTTTCCTGAGTTAGCTCTGGGAGGAAAACATCTGGTTGAATTGCCGGTAGCATCATCAGTACAGGAGTTTTTTGGGTTCTTTAAGTTACCTGATTTTGCTTCCATAACCAATCCTGATGTGTATGTGGTGGCCGTAACACTGGCCGTTGTTGCCAGTCTCGAAACCCTGCTTTCAGTGGAAGCTACTGATAAGCTGGACCCGTATAAAAGGAATACACCTACTAACCGTGAACTGAAAGCGCAGGGGGTAGGTAATATTATTTCAGGTCTGATAGGCGGCCTTCCGATTACACAGGTAATTGTCCGTAGTTCGGCCAATGTGGAGTCGGGTGGAAAGACAAAAATGGCGACGATTATTCACGGGTTGCTGCTGTTTGTTTCCGCTATTCTGATACCGAGCTTTCTGAATATGATTCCGCTGGCATCACTGGCAGCTATTCTGTTGCTGGTAGGGTATAAACTGGCTAAGCCATCATTGGTAAAATCCATGTACCAGCTGGGATGGGATCAGTTTATCCCTTTCATCGTCACGATTGTGGCTATCCTGATGACGGACCTGCTGAAAGGTATTATGGTAGGTATGGCAGTGTCTATCTATTTCATTCTGAGCAAGAATTCCAAACATTCGTATCACTATAAAAAAGAACAGCATGTTGACGGTCAGACGATCACACTGGTGTTATCGGAAGAGGTAACTTTCCTTAATAAAGGAAGTATCCAGTTGACACTTGATCACTTGCCTGATAATTCAAAAGTCGTTATTGATGGATCAAAATCTATTAATATCGATTATGATGTGCTGGAAATTATTGAGAATTTCAGATTACATACAGCCCCTTTGAGAAATATACATGTAGAGACAAAGGGTATAGAGAAAGTTATGCTGACGAACGGACATTAATCCTGTCCTTTCCACGAATTTGATTAAATTGCCCCGGTTTATTACCGGGGTATTTTTTTGATATGATTGCAGTTATTCAGAGGGTAAGGAAAGCATCGGTTACGATTGATGGCAGCCTGTATTCAGCCATCGGCGATGGCTTGGTCGTTTTCTTAGGTATAACCCACCATGACAGGGAGGAGGATGCAGACTGGCTGTGCAGAAAGATTTGTGGTCTGCGGATTTTCGGGGATGAAAACGGGAAAATGAATCTTTCTTTACAATCAATAGAAGCCGGCAATATTTTACTGGTTAGTCAGTTTACTTTGCATGCAAGTACAGTAAAAGGCAACAGGCCGTCCTTTATTGAGGCTGCAAGGCCTGAAGCGGCCATTCCTTTGTATGAATATATGATCGGGAAAATGTCTGATGAATTAGGGAAATCCATTCAAACGGGTATTTTTGGTGCGGATATGAAAATTGACTTGTTAAACGATGGTCCGGTCACCATCATTATAGATTCCAAAGACAGGAAATAAGGGTATAAATTTTTAGTTGAAATAATGACAATAGAACAGGCACAGCAGGAAGTTGATCATTGGGTAAAAACGTATGGCGTCCGTTACTTTTCGGAACTGACCAATATGACCATTCTGACAGAGGAAGTCGGTGAGCTCGCCAGGATTATGGCACGCACTTACGGCGACCAGTCTTTTAAGAAGGAAGATCTGGGAAAAAATCTTGGCGATGAAATGGCTGATGTACTTTGGGTATTGATTTGCCTTGCCAATCAGACCAATATTGATCTGACTGAGGCATTTCGTAAAAACATGGAAAAAAAGACCCTTCGTGACAAATCAAGACATCATGAAAATCCCAAATTAAAATAAAACATAATCCGGTTGCTTATGGATCAGGAAAATTTGCGGTACCCGATAGGAAAGTTTGTCAGAAAGGCCGAATACACTGAAAGTGAAATCAAAAGTTTCATTCAGATCATCAGTGCTTTACCTTCAAAGATTATCAATCTGGCCGGTAGCTGGGAAGAGGCTAAGCTCAATACGCCCTATAGAGATGGTGGCTGGACTGTCAGGCAATTGATTCACCATATAGCCGATAGTCATATTAATGCATATTGCAGAACCCGGCTGGCATTAACGGAAGATAATCCGGTTATTAAGCCTTACGATGAGAAAGCATGGGCGGAGTTACCCGATGGGTGTTCGGCTCCGGTTGATATTTCAATTCAGTTGCTGAAATATGTGCACATCCGATGGGTGTTATTGCTCAGCTCGCTTGATGATGAAAACCGGCAAAGAACCTATTTTCATCCGGTTTCAGAAAAACCGGTGACTTTAAGTGAAATGATTGCGATGTATGCATGGCACAGTGAACACCATTATCAGCATATGAGAAAACTTGCCGAAAGAAAGGGCTGGATCTGACGAGTGTAATATCTGTAAAACAAGAAAGCGACCTTTAAAAAGGCCGCTTTTGTTTTTCCTTTACAAAGGAAGCTTGGTATCAGTTTTTCTTTAATTCTTTGATACGTGCTGCTTTACCCTGGCGTCCGCGTAAGAAGAACAAACGGGCACGACGCACTTTACCACGTCTTACCAGTTCAATTTTCGCAATACTTGAAGAAAGAATAGGGAAAATACGTTCTACGCCTACACCGTTGGAGATTTTCCTTACAGTGAAAGTTTCGCCTGTGCTGCCTGGATTACGTCTTTGAATAACGGTTCCCTGGAATTGCTGCGTACGTTCTTTGTTGCCCTCCCGGATCAGTACATGTACATTGATAGTGTCACCAGGGCCGAATGCAGGATATTCGGATTTGCGGTTTTCAATCGTTGCCTCAACGATTTTAATCAGATCGCTCATAATATTTTGTAATAATTTAAAGTATAATGGTCAATCCCAGCGGACGAGGTGGCGCCTCTTCATAAACATATGACCTGTCTTGAAAACGAGCGCAAAGATAGGTTTTTTATTTTAAATCAGGAACTGTTATGCTTATTTATTGCTTTTGAATTCCTGTAATTTTTTACGGGTATAGGCCGATAAGGCTAATTGACCACTTAATTCGGCCCTTTCTGTCATAAGAGTCTCCCAGTGCAGGGTGTCCTGCCATAATATTTTTTTGAAGCTGGCTGTTGCATCCGAAGGTGTTGCTGCCAGCTGGCCGGTTAACTCGCTTATGGCTACATCGAGTTCGGGTACAGAAGTATGAATGGAAGACAGAAGCCCTTTTTCAATCAACCAGGATGCCTGAAACCATTTGTCTGGTTGCAAAGCCATAGTGGAGAAAGCACTTAAACCGATTTTTCGCTTTACGGCCGGTCCGATCACAAAAGGCCCAAGTCCAATACTTAATTCACTTAACCTGAACAAGGCCGAATGTGTTGCCAGAGCAAAGTCGGCAGCAGCTGCTATCCCCATACCGCCACCCACGGTTTTTCCGGTAATTCTGACCACCACCAGCTGTCTCACTCCACGCATTGCCAGTATGATTCGGGCAAATCCCATAAAAAATTCACGGGCTTCTTCCGGTTCTTTTAAGAGAAGCAGTTCATCAAACGAAGCTCCTGCACAAAATACTTTATCACCTTTACTTCTGATAAGAATGATTTTCACATCGGGATGCCGGCCAAGCATCTCAATTCCGCCAGCGATTTCAAGCATCTGTGCAAGAGGCAGGGAATTGCCTTGCGGATTAAAAAATGTTAACGTCCCGACGCCGTTCAGGACGTCGGTCTCAACTGAATAATGGGATAGAGACGATAAATCAGTCATGGTGTTCTGATCAGTTCAGTAAAATGCAATGGTTTGCCTTGCAGAAAATAATACCGATAAGAATAAAGCTACAAAAAAACCCGCAACTTCATGTCGCGGGTCTTGATTTCATTAAAGAAACAGATTATTCAACAATCAGTTTTCCCTGCATGATCGCATAGTGCCCAGGGAAGCTGCAGATGTAAGGATAAGTTCCTTTTTTAGGAGCTGTAAATTCTATAACAGTAGATTCGCCGCCGCCGATCAATTTGGTATGAGCAAGGATTTTAGCTTTTTCTGAAGCCGGAATATATTCAGTATCTCTTGCAAGATTCGCCTTGGATGCAAACTGGGCAAGATCTGTTCCTGCTGCCAGAAGAACGAAGTTATGGCCCATTGCAGTTTTAGCTAGTTTACCCGTATGCGTTAACGTAAGCTTTACTTTCTGGCCCGCTTTTACCTTTAGTTCTTTTTTGTCAAATTGCATCATATCATTGCTGCCTAATTTGATTTCAACAGCAGCACCTTTACTTTGAGCTGATGCTTCGATGGCGTTGAATGGATTAATGACGGCCATAGCGATAAAGGCACCGCACAGCATAAATCCTAATTTGAATTTTTTGATCATTTTGGTTAATGTTTTAAGCTAATGTTAAACAAACGTGCAAATATATAAACAATTCATTCACTTGGGTAATACGTTTTCAAGGTCTTATTGTATTTATATATTGCCTGTCTTGAAACGACAACTGTTTGATGCTGGTATGAAGCCAGGGTTTAATTATATTAAAAAAAAACTTTACAATTCTTTTCATCGGAGTCCTTTATATGAGATTGCTCATTTCTGAAATCCTTATTCTCTCAAATATTCCTTAATTTTGCAATATTCTGACGCAATACCTTTATTGTATCAGGAGAACCGGTTTATTTTGATTCTATTAATAACATTATAAAAGCATAGTATGTCTGAAGCAATACGGTGGGAAACCATCAAAGAATACGAAGATATTTTATTTACACTTCATCAGGGAATAGCGAAAATCAGCATCAATCGTCCGGCCAGGCATAATGCCTTCCGTCCACAGACGGTAAAGGAAATGATAGATGCCATGCATATCTGCCGGGAAGATACCCGTATTGAGGTGATTATTCTGACAGGTGAAGGAGGAAAAGCTTTCTGTTCAGGTGGCGATCAGTCGGTCAGAGGGCATGGTGGGTATGTAGGTGATGACGAAATTCCACGTTTAAATGTACTGGATCTGCAAAAAATGATCCGCTCTATTCCAAAGGCAGTGATAGCAATGGTAGCCGGATGGGCTATTGGCGGAGGTCATGTGCTGCATGTGGTCTGTGATCTTACGGTAGCTGCTGAAAATGCGCGGTTCGGACAAACAGGACCTAAAGTGGGTAGTTTTGACGGTGGTTTCGGAGCCTCTTATCTTGCCCGTATTGTCGGACAGAAAAAAGCGCGTGAGATATGGTTTCTGTGTGATCAGTATGATGCGGAGGAAGCGTTGCAGATGGGATTGGTTAATAAAGTGGTTCCGCTGGAGAAGCTGGAAGAAGCCACGGTGGAATGGTGCAGGAAAATCCAGAAGAAAAGTCCGCTGGCCATCCGTATGCTGAAAAGCTCGTTTAATGCCGAACTGGACGGACAGGCGGGTATTCAGGAACTGGCGGGAAATGCCACGCTATTGTATTACATGAGTGAGGAAGCTAAAGAAGGGTTTTCTTCGTTCCTGGAGAAAAGAGATCCGGATTTCAGTAAGTTTCCGAAATTCCCCTGATCATCAGGCATCCCTTTCCATAGCCGATAGCTGACTGCATGATGCAGGTGGCGATACTATGAAGAACCTGTATACAATGATATGTTATTGAGTAAAAATAAGAGGTTGCAGAAAACCTGAAAAATAAACAGTACTATGAATTATTGGTTAGTAAAATCCGAGCCATTCAAATATTCGTGGGATGATCTTGTAAAAGAAGGAACCGGTATGTGGGATGGTGTGCGCAATTATCAGGCCCGTAATAATATGATGGCGATGAAGAAAGACGATCTTGTTCTTTTTTATCACAGCAATGAAGGGAAAGAGGTGATCGGACTGGCCAAAGTGGCAAAAGAACATTATCCTGATCCCACCACCGACGATCCCCGTTGGGTGGTAGTGGATATTCAGCCTCTTGAAAAGTTTCCCGGAACGGTGCCTCTTTCTGTGATGAAAACAGATCAAAGACTGGAAAATATGGCGTTGATCCGTCAGTCAAGATTATCGGTTGTTCCGGTTACCCCTGAAGAATTTGATGTTATTCTGGAACTCGCGCATGCTGAATAATTTTCGTATCGTCCTGTTTGCACTGCTGGCAATACTCACATTATCCAATGCACAGGGCCAGAAACCAGCCAGGATAGAGTTGCCCGTTCCTGCTGCAAGCGGAGGCTATATGACTTTGCCCATAGGTGAGAAAGGAGTATTGCTGATATCGAAACCTGAAAAAAACGGATACAGAATCAGGAAATTCAATACACAGCTTGAAGAGGTATATTCCATTGACGGGGTGATTGAGAACGGACTTGACTTCGTGACCGCCACATTTGACGGACGGTCGGCTTTTCTGTTATTCAGCCGGTACCGCAGTTCGCTTTATCAGATAGTGAAGGTCAATGTTGATCCGGGTTTTGTCGAAACTTTTACGATTAATACAACCAGCCGTTTTGAAATAACTGACTTCAAATCCCTGGGGGTTTCTATTTACATGGCCGGGACCGTCCGTGATGAGCCGGTACTGATCCATACCAATCTGTTGAATCTGCAGACCAAAATTCTGCCTTCAATGATCAAAGGTTCCAACGCTATTCAGTCCATAGAAGTAGATACTACCAACCGGCTGGTTACCGTTAGCTTCGCCGTTAAGCAATCAAGGCAAACCAGGCTTGTGGCACGTACATACGACGAAACCGGCGAATTATACTCGCAGGTAATTATTGAGCCTGAGGATGAATATTCAATGCTGAGCGGAAGGCTCCAGGTATTGAATGAAACAGAAAGTCTCATGATTGGTACTTATGGTTACCGTAATATGCAGAGCAGTTCGGCCAGTGCTTCCCAGGGACTTTACATTTCTAAAATTGTAAATAATGAAGTAGCGTTCACCAAATACTACAGTTTTACCGATTTTGAGAATTTTTTCAATTTTATGGGCGACCGTCAGATGGAAAAAATGGAGCGGAAAATAAAGAAGAAAAAGGACGCGGGAGATGATGTAAAACTGAATTACCGCCTACTGGTACATAATATCATCGTTACGCCCGATCAGTATTTGCTGGTGGCAGAAGTGTTCTACCCCGAGTACAAATCAGCCAGTAATATGTATGGCATCAACTCTTACTTCGGTAATCCCTGGATGTATGGAATGCCGTTTGGTATGGGCCTGTATAATCCGTGGATGTGGAATCCGTTGTACGGCGGCAGAGGAGGCTATTCCAATCAGGTATTTGATGGCTTTGTGTATACCCACGCTGTGGTTGCAGGGATGAGCAAAGATGGAAACCTGTTATGGGATAACAGCATCAGTTTCGATAAAATGAAAAGTATGGAACTGACCCGCAAAGTCAACGTGCAGCCTTTGCCAGACAAGCAGGTCAGGCTGGTCTATGGCAATGGAGAAGAGTTAAAGAGCAAAGTAGTAAAAGGCCATGAGGTTACCGATGCAGATATAAATATTCCTTTGAATACGTCTCTGGAAGGTGACAAAGTCAGAAGGAGTTCAATTGATGCAGTCAGTTACTGGTTCGGGAATTATTACCTGGCCTGGGGACAACAGCGCATCGTCAATCCGCAGGCCGGAACGACAGAATCGAGAGGCCGGAGAGACGTATTTTATTTAAACAAAATCCCATTTTAATGGAATTACTTACCCCACAGAACTATACAGGATATTCATTAATTGACAGCGGGAATTTTGAAAAACTTGAAAGCTTCGGCGGTAAAGTACTGAGAAGGCCCGAACCTCAGGCGATCTGGGACAGATCAATGTCAGAAGAAGACTGGGAAAGGAAAGCAGACGCTTATTTCAGAAAGGACAAAGGCTCACAGGAAAAGGGAGAGTGGATCAGAAAGAAAGACGTTCCGGAAAAATGGCAGATGACTTACGGACCACTCGGTTTAAATGCCAAACTCTCACTGTCTTCCTTTAAGCATGTAGGGGTTTTCCCCGAGCAGGCTGTCAACTGGGACTATATCCATGAAAAAGTGAAAGGCATTGAAAATGCGCAGGTGTTAAATCTCTTTGCCTACACAGGCATTGCTTCTGTAGCAGCACGTGCTGCCGGTGCAAAAGTAACCCATGTGGATGCTATTAAACAGGTCATAACATGGTCAAGGGAAAATCTGGAACTTAATCAGCTGGATGGCATCAGCTGGATGGTGGAAGATGCCATGAAGTTTGTCAAACGGGAGGTAAGGCGCGGAAAATCATATAATGGGATCATCCTCGATCCGCCAGCTTACGGACGCGGACCTAACGGGGAGAAATGGGTGCTGGAAGAACAGATCAACGAAATGATCAGAGAATGTTCTCAATTGCTGAAAGAAAAAGATTTTTTCTTTATCATCAATTGCTACTCATTAGGTTTTTCAGCTTTGATTCTTGATAACCTGATCCATGCGCATTTCAGCAATACGCCCCAGTATCAGTCCGGTGAACTTTTTCTGCAGGATTCTTTTAACAAACGTTTACCTTTAGGTGTTTTTTCAAGGTTTTCGGATATTACCGGGAATTGAAAGGACAGGAGAAAATTGACAGAAATGAAATTCCGGGTACATATCATTTATTTTTTTATGGCAATTGCCGGCACAAGCATACTGATGTCCTGTGAAAGCAATACCCGGAAGGCTACTGTAATACCCCCTCCGTTTGAATCAGGTTCAAAAGAAGCCTGGCTCGATGCGTCTGTTAAAACCCTGAGCAGCTATATTGACAGAAACATCGATGTGGATATCAACTATTTCAAACGAGCAGGTATCTATTTCAGTGAAGAAAATTATAACCAGGCTTTGGCTGATATCAATGAAGCCATTGACGCCAGAGACAATGTCGGGAAATATTATCTGCTGAGAGGGAAAGTTTTCCGGGAACTGAATAATATCAGCCGGTCTATGGAAGATGTTCAGCGTGCTGAGGCGCTCAGGGAATCGGGGCCTGATTTGTATATTTTACTGGCTGATTTGCTGCAGGAAAACAAGAAATTCAGAGATGCAGAGAGGTATCTGAACAGATATATGCAAGTAGTCCCTTATGACGGAGCTGCTTTTTATGTAAAGGGACGACTGCTTACCAATAAAGGAGATTCCCTGGCCGGGCTGGAGCAGTTTCAGAAAGCGATCGGTTATAATCCCAGAATGTACAGGGCATATCAGCAATGTATCGGGTTGTATACCCGGCTGAAGAACTATCCGGATGCTCTGGCTATGAACGATAAAGCCATTGCCCGGTTTCCGAAAGAACCGGAGTTATATATGCAGCGCGGCGATATTTACAGAGATATTCATAAAATTGACAGTGCTATTACAGCTTATCAGGGGGCGTCGCTCATAAAACCTGATTTCCTGGACGCTTATGAGAGGATTGGCGACCTTTCATTAAAGTCTTTTAAATATGGAACAGCAATCAGTGCCTATGAAAAAATATATGTGCTGAAAAAAGATTATCCTGAAATTCTCCCTTTATTAGGGTATTGTTATGAGAAATCAGGGAACCTGAGAAAAGCGAAAGAGTTGTATGGACAGGAACTGGAGGGGAATCCGGAGAATCAACGGGCCAGGTCAGGTATGTGGCGCATCCGGCAGATTGAAACAATGGATTATCCGGTAGTGACCGAGCAAACCGAACCGGATCGTATTCTGGATACTTCACGTATTAAAATTGAAGCGATTCAGCCAAGGAGACCTGTTAATATTGGTGGTGATCCTAAAATCAAACCTATTCAAAATGAATAACAGGAAATAATTGATTTGCGGAGCCATAGTTCTTCATAACTTTGTAAACGAAACAACTAATTAAAATACAGGTTGTGCTAATAATAGCAGCCAGATCCGATATATAAATGAGTGAACAGCAAAACATCCAGGTGACCCTTCCTGACGGGACCATCAGAGCGTATCCCAAAGGGATTACCGGTTTGGGTATAGCCCAAAGTATTAGTGAAGGTTTGGCACGTAATGTGCTTGCCGCAAAAGTAAATGGTGAGGTTTGGGACGCCACCAGAGCTATTGAAAATGATGCTACGGTCAGTTTACTGACATGGAATGATGACGAAGGTAAAAGCACTTTCTGGCATTCCTCTGCCCACTTGATGGCAGAGGCTTTGGAAGCACTGTATCCGGGTGTAAAG
Organism: Telluribacter sp.; assembly: GCA_040391535.1. GTDB lineage: Bacteria > Bacteroidota > Bacteroidia > Cytophagales > Spirosomataceae > JBEBXQ01. The sequence goes on from JBEBXQ010000038.1 coordinate 27,313, forward strand.
TTTGGTACGGGACCTTCACTTGAAAGAGGGTTCTATTACGATATCGACCTGGGCGGGCAGGAATTTTCCAATGATGATTTTGCGGCAGTTGAAGCTAAAATGCTGGAACTGGCGCGCCAGAAAAACACCTATGAAAGAAAACCGATTTCCAAAGCGGAAGCGATTGAATACTTTACGGAAAAAGGTGATGAATATAAGCTTGAACTGATTGACGGTCTTGAAGACGGCTCTATAACCCTTTACACACAAGGTGGATTTACAGATTTGTGCCGAGGGCCTCATATTCCTTCAACCGGTTTTATCAAAGCTGTAAAGCTGACCAATATTGCAGGAGCTTACTGGAGAAACAATCAGGAGAATAAAATGCTGACCCGTGTCTACGGCATTACTTTCCCCAAACAAAAAGAACTGGAAGAATATGTAACCCTGATTGAAGAAGCCAAAAAGCGCGATCACCGCAGACTGGGTAAAGAACTGGAACTGTTTGCGTTTTCAGAAAAAGTTGGAGCGGGGTTACCACTATGGCTACCCAAAGGAGCTATGCTGCGTGAAAGACTGGAGGGTTTTCTGCGTAAGGCGCAGTTACGTGCCGGATATTCACCGGTGGTAACACCGCATATCGGCAGCAAGGCCTTATATGAAACCTCAGGACACTGGGCAAAGTATGGAAAAGATTCTTTTCAGCCTATCAAAACACCGGATGAAGGCGAAGAGTATCTGCTGAAACCCATGAACTGTCCGCATCATTGTGAAATCTATAAGACCAAGCCACGTTCTTACCGGGATTTGCCACTGCGCCTGGCTGAGTTCGGAACCGTTTACCGGTTCGAGCAAAGCGGAGAATTGCACGGTCTGACACGCGTAAGGGGTTTTACACAGGATGATGCCCATATCTTCTGCAGGCCTGACCAGGTAAAAGAAGAATTTTTGCAGGTAATTGATCTGGTATTATATGTATTCCGCTCCCTAGGTTTTAACGAATACAGCGCCCAGATCTCGCTGAGAGATCCTGAAAATAAAGAGAAATATCTGGGTAAGGATGAAGACTGGGAAAAAGCGGAAAGTGCCATTATTGAAGCTGCAGCCGAAAAGAATCTGCCAACCGTAACGGAGCTGGGAGAAGCTGCCTTTTATGGTCCGAAACTGGATTTTATGGTGAAAGACGCGCTGGGCCGGAAATGGCAGCTGGGAACTATTCAGGTAGATTATCAGTTACCACAGAGGTTTGAGTTAGAATATGTCGGCTCAGATAATCAGAAGCACCGCCCGGTAATGATTCACAGAGCACCCTTTGGTTCGCTTGAACGTTTCATAGCCATTCTGATAGAAAGTACTGCCGGAAATTTTCCTTTATGGCTTTCTCCGGATCAGATTGCCATTTTGCCGATTTCAGAGAAATTCGCAGATTATGCTGAAAAGGTATTTTTTGATCTTCAGGATTATGACATCCGTGGTTTTGTTGATCACCGTGATGAAAAGATTGGTCGGAAAATCAGAGATGCTGAAGTAAACAAACTGCCGTTTATGCTGATCGTTGGAGAAAAAGAACAGGAAGAAGGAAGAGTTTCTGTCAGGAAGAAAGGAAGCGGGGATCTGGGATCCATGACCATTGCTGAGTTTATCAGCTATTTTCAGGGAGAAATTAAAAATAATTTACAATTTTCCTGAATAATAGGGTATAATTCACATTGAATGCTTTTATTTTGCATATAAAACTAAATTGAATTTAAGTATAACCACAAATTATTTACGAAACACCAATCTATGGCATTAAGACCTCAGCGGCCAAATCGTTTAAGAGTACAGGAAGAACCTTATAAAATCAACGAAAAAATCTCTGCCCCTAAAGTACGTTTGGTAGGGGAAAACATTGAGCAGGGGATCATGGATATCCAGAAAGCCCGTGCTATTGCGGCAACGCAGAATCTTGATCTGGTTGAAATTGCTCCAACTGCTGAGCCGCCGGTTTGTCGTGTGGTGGATTATTCTAAATTCAAGTACGAGCAGAAGAAAAAGCAAAAGGAAATTAAAGCCAAGGCGCAGAAAGTGGTGATTAAAGAGATCCGCTTCGGTCCTAACACGGACGACCACGACTTTGAGTTTAAATTGAAACATGCGATCAACTTCCTGAAAGAAGGCTCGAAAGTAAAAGCGTATGTACATTTTGTCGGCAGAACGATCGTCTTTAAGGAAAGAGGGGAGATTTTGCTGAGAAAGTTTTCACAGGCACTTACTGAGTATGGTAAAATTGAAATGGAGCCAAAACTGGAAGGTAAAAGAATGACCATCATTCTGGCGCCGTTGCCTCCGAAAAAATAGTGCAATTATATTGCTGCCTGTAAAAACCATTTGTTTCCTGTTATTCAGGTTACAGATGGTTTTTTATTGTGGATTGAATTCAGTAAATTTGCACGCTGTTTTATTTTATTAACATTTTAAGAGTAAGCTTTATGCCAAAAGGAAAAACCAACTCCGGCGCTAAAAAGCGTTTTAAACTGACTAGTTCCGGAAAAATTGTCCGTAAACATGCATTTCATAGTCATATCCTGACTAAGAAGTCAAACAAACGTAAACGTAACCTGGTACAGTCTTCACTGGTAAGTACTCAGGACGAAAAACGTATCCTGGCTTTATTGGGCGCCTAAGTAATTACGGTACTTAAAGTTCAATAGGTTTATTGTTCAACCCGATACCCGGTTTCCAAGTGCCTGAAATTTCAGTCCACCGGTTGTCAAAAACAGAAAAATTATGCCACGTTCGGTAAATCACGTTGCGTCGCGTGCAAGACGTAAAAAAATTCTTAAGCTGGCCAAAGGTTATTTTGGTCGCAGAAAAAATGTTTGGACGGTAGCGAAAAACGCTGTAGACCGTGCCCAGCAATATGCTTACATCGGTCGTAAGCAGAAGAAACGTAACTTCCGTGCTCTCTGGATTCAGCGTATCAACGCCGGAACCCGTCAGCATGGCCTTTCGTATTCTTCATTTATAGGAAAGCTTCACAATGCAGGCATCGAATTAAACCGTAAGGTTTTGGCTGATCTTGCAATGAATCACCCTGAGGCATTCAAAGCCATAGTCGAAAAGGTTAAATAAAATAGCAGTAAGGTCCCGGAAGGGACCTTCTTTTTTGCCTTTATAAGCCGGTTGCTTTCTGCAGAATATAATGCTCGGCCATTTCTCCCGTTATCTTTTTACCCGTTGAATCCAGCTGTTGTATATAATTCTCTCCCGCAAAATACAGTTGGGTCGCATTGAGTTGATTTCTCAGACGGACAATGCTGCCGTGAATCACCCATTTACCTTCTTCTGATGTGAGCGTATCTGATTTTCCAAGATACACTTCGGATTTGTGGTACGTTTTGTTATCATTCAGGATGATTTCAGTTCGGATTCCCTCACAATCTGTACAGGGTAAAATGCCTGTATATTTTCCTTCAAAATCCAGTGAGTTTTCAGCGGTGTGCCTGTCCCTTAGCATCGAATCGGGTAATGCCGACTCGTCAATGGCATCCCGCGTCAATGCGTCCGGTTTTTTCTGAAAACATGATTGACCCGAAATAGCTAAAGCAATAAAGCTGAAGATAACAACAGATAAATTTAAGTTAATCTTCCTCATGAAGTTTGGTGTTAATAGGGTCTTCCCGACTAAAATGTGCGTGCTATCCTAAAAAGTTAACAGTCCTTCAATCTTAATGTAAATTTTTCAGATAGTTTCAAATTATTATCAGCTGGCAATACTTTTGTCGGGTTATATTTGAAGCTCTATCTCAATGTTTCTGTTTTGTTTAATTATAAATCAGGCGGGACTGATAAAATATGTATTAACGGAAAGTAAAATGATTAGTGGTATAATCATTATTTAGGTTAAATTCAGGCTGGTTATTAATAGATAAAACAGGTAAACCCGTACACCGGATCTTTACCTGCTATAGTAACCGTTTTCAGTAAATGAGCTTTCAAAAGTGCCTTTATCTGACTTTATTTATAGAATAATAATTTTTGATAACGGAACATGTCTCAAGATAATCAATAATATGAAAATAATAAATATATGAGTAAGATACTTATGAGCACCTTATTGAGTGGGTTCTTCTTTTTTACAACAGGATTTGCCCAGAGTAAAAATCCTGCACTGCCCAATATTATTGTTTTTTTGGTGGATGATATGGGATGGCAGGATACATCTCTGCCATTCTGGACGCAGCAAACGGACCTGAACAAAAGGTATCATACCCCCCATATGCAACGGATGGCTGCCAATGGGATCAAATTTACCAATGCCTATGCCATGTCAGTTTGTACACCTTCCAGAGTAAGCCTCATGACCGGTGTCAACGCGATGCATCACAGGGTGACGCACTGGACAAATCCTCAGCAGAATATTAATACTGATTACCCGGATTCTCTGCTGACGCACGTTCCATGGAATATCAATGGGTTCAGTCCGGTGGCAGGGGCAGAACGGACTTTTTACGGAACACCGTTGCCCGCTTTACTGAAAAGCCATGGTTATGCTACAATTTTAAGTGGAAAAGCGCATTTCGGTTCTGCCGGTACTCCCGGATCAGATCCGCGGAATCTGGGCTTTGATGTGAATATTGGCGGTAGCTCCATCGGTCATCCGGCCAGTTATTACGGAAAAGACAATTACGACCGCCCTGTCAATGGCAAACCACACCGTAATGCTGTTCCCGGGCTGGAAAAATATCATGGAACAGAGGTATTCCTGACAGATGCCCTTACCTGGGAAGCACTCAAAGCAGTCGATCAGTCCAGACAGGCGGATAAACCATTTTTTCTGTATTTGTCGCATTATGCAGTACACACACCATTGCAGGCAGATCCCCGTTACGTGGAAAAATACCTGAATGCAGGATTGGATCCGATTGAGGCTAACTACGCGTCACTTGTAGAAGGAATGGATAAAAGCCTGGGAGAGGTTCTTGACTATCTTGAAAAGCATAATCTTGCAGAAAATACACTTATTCTTTTCATGTCAGATAATGGAGGTTTAAGTACGCCGCCACTCCGCGGAGGAGAAGGATATACGCATAACCTGCCGCTGAAAGCCGGGAAAGGCTCGGTTTATGAAGGGGGAATCCGGGTGCCTATGATCGCACAATGGCCAGCGGTGATTAAGCCGGGTAGTGTAACAGACCAATATGTAATTGTGGAAGATTTCTTTCCTACCATACTGGAAGTGGCCGGCATTAAAAAGCCTGATGTAATTCAGAAAGTAGATGGAAAAAGTTTCGCTAAGTTGTTCAGTAACCCTGCTTACAGGAATAAGAAAAGAGGGCTTGTGTGGCATCATCCCCATCGCTGGATACCTGATGAAGGACCCAATATTTCATGGGCAAGTGCGTACCGGAAAGGAGACTGGAAAGTGGTATATGACTATGTTGCACAAAAACTTGAACTTTTTAATCTAAAAGATGATATAGGGGAGCAGAAAGACCTTTCCGTTAAAGAACCGAAGAAACTGAAGACAATGGCCGATGAATTTACGCGGATTCTTAAAGAGGGAAATGCTCAGATGCCGTCTTATAGAATCAATGGTCAAAACGTACTATGGCCGAATGAGATTTTGAAATAAGTATT
>JBEBXQ010000039.1:0-32616 GCA_040391535.1 Telluribacter sp.
CCTGTAATAATTGACGGATGGAACAGGATACTCATCTGTGAAAGTATATCTGTTAAGCTCCTGACTGTTCCCTTTTGCAAGGATCAGTCCTAGCGTATGCCAGTTTTCCGCATCAGCACTTCTCTGCACTTCAAAGTACTCACTATTGGTTTCTTCGGTTGTTTCCCAGTACAGGTTTGCCTGTCCGGCTTCTTCATTAGCGCTAAAACTGATCAATGTAACAGGTAGTGCGGCACAGGCCGCCAGCACTGCTTCCACATCCAGACAATCGCCCAGATTATTTTCAATAAACACCTCCGCATCATCCATGCTTATATAATCACATATTGCCTTTATTGCACATTCGCTGAGCTGGCTGTTATAAGAAACTGACACCAGGTCCGTTATCTCCTGCAATCCTGCCAGTCCTTTTAAAGAAGTCAGGGACGAATTGCCAAACAGCACTAATTCTCCAATCTGTTCTACATTTGACAGAGCATCCAGGTTGGCTATCAAACTACAATTATACATGTAAAACCTCCCGCTGATTGCAGTTAAATTAGCAAATGCACTGATATCCGTCAGGGAATGCAGGTGTTGGAGCCAAATCTCATTTACATAAGTCAGGTTTTCGAGTCCGGCCAAAGTACTAACAGGAGTATTTAGTGCGATATCAAGTAAACCAGTGATTGTCGTGATATTTTCAAGTCCGCTCAGACTGGCAAGCGAGGTATTCTCGCTTACACTTATGGTATTAACTGTGGTAAAATGTTCCAATCCTGTAAGGCTCGTCAGTGCATTATTAGTTGACAAACGAAGCCAAAAATCGCTGATATTGCCAAGCCCTGTTAATGATGTCATAGATTGATTTCCCAATATCTGTAACCCTGACTCTACACTGGTAAGGTTGCCAAGTCCTGTCAGATTTGTAATACCCGTGCTGTTGACAATCAGCGTCCCCCCTATACTGGTAATCTGAGAAAGATCAGAGAGATCGGTAACATTGTTTCCCACAATACGCAGATTACCCGGTATTTCTGTACAATTGGGATAATCAGCTTTAAAGGCAGCAATATCAGCCTGGGTTTCAAACCCGAGCGTACTGTTGGCAAGGGCAGGACATTGCGACCAACCATTCTGAAACAGGAAAAGCAAAACGATAGATAGAAATATTCTTTTCATATTCGAATCATATAAGTGGATACAGTATACATAAAACTCTGTACTGCTGTAATACAAACATATAAGTCACTATAGAATTACAACTACTTTATCCGGAAAGAATTATAAAGGAAATTTGTTTTTCTGATGGTATAAAATACCGGTGAGCCGGTTATGCCAATGATGATAACAGAGAAATATTAAACGGAACTTCCCCCGAAAAACACGCTCATACCATCGCATTTCTTGAATGGAAACGGAGAATTAAAAAAAGTGAAGGCGAAAGAATACCCTTTGCATGATTTCATACTCCTGGCTTTGCCTGAAGATAAATCAGCATCCGAGTTTCACAAACAATACCGATCAGGGAAAAAAATCCTTTATTGTCTGGCAATAAAAAAGTTGCCCATTCCGGAAGTATTTCCCCCTCTGCCCCATGTACCTTCCATAAAGCTGAGACGAACGTTTATTTTGGCGACACTTGAAAAAGTATCTCCTCCATTAAGGAATGTATAATGAGTGGTGACATCGTAACCCTGGAACGTATAGGTCCCCTCAGCTTTATTGGCTGTCGTGGTATCAAGATTATCAAAAACCCTTACCGTTCCATCACCTCTGAAAAGAAAACTATATCCGCTGGTCGGATAATTGTTTCCAACCCCGTATTTTCCCTGCCAGAAGCCTATTACACCAGGTGCAGGGTCATTTCTGGTACAACCTGCCCATACGATGATCAACGTGCAGATAGTGAAGAGTTTTAATAGTTTCATGCGTGTCAATAGTTCGAATAATGTCCTGGTTAAATTGCTCCTGTTCTTACTTATAAGTTTTTGTTGTTTAAAGGATAGTTACCATCAAAAATGAAAACTTATGTGCATCAGTTTAATCGTTATCATCGATAGAATGTTATTCTGGCCTGAAAATAACTGATCAGTTTAAATGCAGAGAGAGGGAGGTTCCGGCTGTTGAAATTTGACTCAAATTTACATCGGTTCCGGAAATATATAAATTCTTCCGCACAAAAACCTATGGTAAGCCAAATACAATCTTTCTAAAAACAATTCCGCTGCCAATGTAGTTAATTAATTATCATTATGTTTAACTTCAATGGCGGCTAAACTTCTTATGCCGCTAAGTAGCTGATGATGAGCACATCTGTTCATGCTGACAAACCGAAAGCTTTTTCTTGCTTTACCTTCCCTCCTGTCGGTCATCGTGTTTTTAATTTTTAAATGTAAGTGCAATGGGAAATGAAAGAAAAATAAAAGGCGAAAAGGATCCTCAGATTTTTAAAGAAGTACGTGTATTTCTGGAAGAACTCAACGCTCAGGATGGGAAACCCATGGAAGAGTTAAGTCCTGAAGAGGCCCGGAAGGTACTGGTGGATGCACAAAAATCTGTAAAAGCCGATTACTCCGGTATAGAAGAAAGTGAGCTTACAATAAATCAGGATGGTCTTTCGGTCAATATCCATATTGTTAAGCCAAAAGGGGTAAAAAGCAATGCCCCGGTATTTATCTTCATACATGGCGGAGGCTGGGTTCTGGGTGATTATCCCACACATCGCCGGTTGGTTCGCGATCTTGTTGTTGAAAGTGACACTGTGGCAGTATTCCCTGATTATTCCCCATCTCCCGAAGCCCGATATCCTGTCGCTATTAACGAAATCTACGCAGTTGTATCATGGGTAGCCGAAAATGGTGATACCATCGGGGTCAACGGAAAAAACCTGGCCGTAGCCGGAAATAGTGTGGGTGGCAATATGGCCGCGGTTACTGCACTAATGGCGAAAGACAAAAAAGGCCCGGAAATCAAATTGCAGGTGCTTCTGTGGCCGGTGACAAATGCCGACTTTGAGACTGCATCGTACAACCAGTTTGCAGAAGGCAGATTCCTTACCCAAAATATGATGAAGTGGTTCTGGGACAATTATCTTCCGGAAAAGGAAAAACGAAAAGAAATCTATGCGTCTCCTCTTCAGGCTGACTTACAGCAACTGGAAGGATTACCTGAAGCTGTGGTGCTGACGGCTGAAAACGATGTGTTACGTGATGAAGCAGAAGAGTATGCACGGAAATTAGACGAAGCCGGGGTACCTGTAACTTTGATCAGATATGCAGGACTCATTCATGATTTTGGCTTATTAAATCCGCTTGCACATGTCCGGGCCGTTCAACGTTCTGTTCAGCAGGTCGCTGTAATCCTGAAGAATGCATTGCAGGATTGATTTACAGATCCATACCTGAAATCATAATGGCCGCCTGATTTCTCGGGAGTGGCCATTTAGCCGTGCTGAATCAAAATATCTCCTTAGTGGCCAACACTCCTTTTTCACCCTTTTTATACCCGAACATCCATTTATATATTTCCTGCTGATGAAAAATCCTCTCCACAGATCCGTGCGTTCCGCCGGGAATAAGGGTTAATTTTACATCGGCACTTTCATTACATGCCCTGATCGCCTTCACAATCTTCTTCGATTCTGCTGCCGGAACGGCCCTGTCATTAGTGCCATGCTGCACCCATAACGGCACCCTGGTAAGGTTGCAGGCATACTGTACTGAACCACCTCCACAAATAGCAACTGCCGCCGCGATACGATCAGGATATTTACCGGCCACGTCCATTGTTCCATAAGCCCCCATGCTCATCCCGCAGACATATATGCGGGATGAGTCGGCCTGGTATTTCTGAATCACGTAATCAATCACTTCCATTACCTTGTCGGGGTTCCACCCTCCACGGCTCTGCGGTGCCACAACAATCGCCGGAAGATCCGTCTTGCTTTTATCCATACTGTATAACACGCCATAACGCTGTACACGGTTAAGGTCTGTTCCTGACAGACTTCGCCCATGCAAAAACACAACCACGGGAGGTTTACCGGCCAGAATTTCAGGAGAAGGCAGGTTTAACATAAACGGATAGTACGTCTGATCACGCACGGCAATCCGGTCGGGTTTATCCGGTAAAAAACTCATTAAGAAAAGAACAGGTATTAAAAAAGGTAATTTGCGATACATGATTTAATTTATATTATCCTCTGAAACTTCCCTTTCAAAAGGCAATGAAAGAGCAATATACTTTATTTAATGTCAGTTCGGGAAAAGCTTACCATCTGAAAATATCACCCTTTCACGGTTTTATAAGCGTTAGCTTCTTCCTGTTTCTATCATCATTCCACCAGTTCATGGTTATTGCGAATCTGAAGGACTGACAGGATGATAGAAAAGAGGAAATACCCGTCAATTTAACCGCAAAGCAGTGACAGGGTCCTAAACCCGAACTGACGAACCGGCTCAGAACAGATGGCTATTCCTAACGGCTGATATCAATTTCATAAGTGAAGCTGTCTCCTCTGTAATACCCCAGATTAAACTCAATAGGCCTTTCACCCGGGTCGAGCACCAGCCTTTTTCTTAAAAGTACAGGCGAACCTTTGTGTACCTTCAGTTCCTGTGCAACTACCTCGTCTGCGGCAATGGCTTTAATCTGTTCCCTGGAAATGACAGGTACAGTAGCATAATCCTGTTCTAAAATTTCATAAAGATGCCGGGAAAAATCTTCATGGCCGGTCAGGCCCACTCTGGGATGAAAGTATGATATAAATAAAACAAAGGGCCCGTCTTCTGATCCTCTTACTCTTTCCAGCCGGAGAATTTCCTTTCCCGGCTGAATCCGCAGCATATCCGCTATTTCACCTGAGGCAGCCACCCAGTCTACTTTGATCTTGTAATTCTGGAAATGCATCCCCTGTGAAGTCATTTCAGAACTGAAGCTTACCCAGTTGGCAAGCCTGGTACTGACGGTATTCTTAATCGTCCGTGTACCAACGCCTTTCTTTCCTTCTAACAGATTTTCGTTTTTCAGTTTATTGGTAGCCTGTCGGATGGTATTCCTGGATATGCCCAGGCGTTTGGCCAGTTCTACTTCTTTAGGCAACAGTTTACCATTCTTGTATTCAGGCAGTTCAATTAATTCCCTCAGTAAGTTTTCAACCTGTGTATGCAAAGGTATGGGACTGCCATGATCGATTTTGAATTCAAAAGGTGTGGTTTCCACAATAGTTCCAGGTTCCATTCATCAAGTAAATAGTAAAGTGCACAATTTAAGTCTTTCCTCTCAAATCTACACATCTTTTCAGAATCGTGGGCCTGACTGAAACTCCTTGCCGTCCGTTATCCCTTTCAGGTGATCTGTTCTGAAGGGTAATGCCGGCAGTCCTGCCTTATTATACAGATTGAGTTCTCCGGGATTATCACTCCAGGCATACCGCACAAAGACAGGTTCTTTTACCTGGTCGGCGTATACAATCACCTGATCATTGCTGATTTTAGCCTGTGCCCAGTAATATTTCCCATCGGAACCGGCGATCTGAAAGCCTCGTACATATCCGTATTTATCCGTAGTATATATCCCACCGGACGTATACCGGAAAGTGATGATGATCTTATCGTCCTGTATGCTCATCGACCGGTACACAGGGCCTGTCCCCTCAACACCGGTATGATAAACGGATTCCAGCGCTGCCAGTGCCAGTCTGTTCCCTACGTCCTTTTTATTCTTCGGGTGAATATCCCCCTCTTCTCCCAGATCAATAGCACTGGCCATGGCCGTAGCCGGAAGTTTTAAAGCCATGGCCTGGGCCTCTCTTAATTCAGCCCACGTACTTTCCGAAGGTAATGGCTGTTCCTTCATATAATTGGCCAGCTGCACAAAGAGAAAGGGTAAATGCTCATCTCCCCAGTTCCTGCGCCAGCTGCGGATCATAGCCGGAAAAAGCGATTGGTATTCCCGGGCCCTATCAGCATTGGATTCGCCCTGATACCAGATCACCCCCTTAATGACCATATTCCTTAACGGGGCGATATTGGCATTAAAAAGAACTCCGGGTGATGAAAACGGTGTGGCATTCGGCACCACTGGTGCAGGAAACCCGGCAGCATTTATTTTCAATCCTTTCCTATACACCCATTTCCCTTTCAAAAGCGGCCCCATCCAGAAAGGGGAAGTCGTAAACCCTCCTATCCCTCCGGTATCAAAAATCCGGACTACCAGTACATTTCCCTGCGGTTTCAGCAACGAGGCAGGCACCTGATAATTACGATGATTATGATTGCCAAATGTCTCACCTACTTTCACTCCGTTGATCCAGGTAATATCATAATCATCCACCTGAAGCAATTGTAACAGAAGCGAATCACCCAGCGTGCTTTTATCGACATCAAACGTCGTTTTTACCCATACGGCACCATCAAAGTCTTTCAGATCCGGTTCTGACTCCCAGGTATTACCCAACAAATCAATCGGTTTCCAGGCAGAAAAATCCGTTTCAGGCAGATACCATTTCTCTTCTATGCCGATACCTTTATAGTAATGTTCATTATACCATGTTTTCCTGAGTGTTTCGAAATCAGCCTTCAGTTCCTCAAACCCTTTCTGCGTGCTTAATACCGGAGCCATTTCCTTCTGAAAAACAGGAAATTCCTGCAACGCTTCATTGCTCATCCAGGTTTCGACTGAGGTCGCTCCCAGGTTATTACTGATCAGCCCGATAGGGACACCCGTTTCTTTTTGCAGTTTCTTCCCGAAATGAAAGGATACCGCTGAAAACTCATCAATATTCTCAAAGGACAATTCCTGCCATCCTGTTCCTTTCAAATCATCTCTGGGCTGATAATCCATTTCAGTGTGGACAGTAAACAATCTGACCTGATTAGCCTTAACCCATGAGGTATCCGTTTCCCTGTGATCCGTCTGTCTGATTTTCCACTGCATATTCGACTGTCCGCCACATACCCAAACATCCCCGATCAGCACATTGGTGAACTGCAGGTGGTTGCTGCCTTTGATATGTAAGGCATAGGGGCCTCCGGCCGGCAGCGGGCTCAGGCTCACTTTCCACTTACCCTGTGCATCTGCCTCACTACGCTGAACATTTCCAGCTAACGTAACGGTCACCTTTTCACGGGGTGCAGCCCATCCCCATACCGTGACGGGCTTATCCCTCTGTAACACCATATTGTCCTGGAAAATATGAGGCATCCGGATTTGTCCTGCCGCGCCTGTTCCGGTAAGCAGCAGCACCGGAATCCATAAGCAACACCTGAAAGTATATCGCATCGTAAAACGGTTTTACATTTTTTCCGGGTCTCTTACATAGGCCTTAATGGTCGCACACTTTTTCCCCACAGCATTCCCATAAGGACGAATGGTATAGGCTGTCACATCCGCCGGCACAATAAAGGTCTCCGCATAATGAATAATATAAGGTTCAAAAGCATGATCAGGACTTTCAACAATTACCTCCTCTCCTTCCACTAAATTAAGAACATTCAGATTACCATGGGTCTGATGTTCCACAATATCATCAAACCAATGCCTCCGGGTTTCTATAAACTGTGTTTTATACAGTCCGGTTGCCTCTTCTTTTACATGTTCATTCTCTGAAATAACGGTAATATTGTTAAACAGATGTTCCGTAACCCATCTTTCATCACGGCTCCAGTTGATGACATTTTCGCCATGCCTGATATTGATGGGCCGGGGTCTTCCATCCAGTCCTAACCGGGCCCAGTCCCATAGTTTAAACGTGAAGTTATAGGGTGTTGCAGAAATTTCCAGTACCACCGCGTTCTTACCTGAGCAGTGAATAGTACCTGCCGGTATCAAAATATGATCGTGTTTTTTTACGGGTAATTTATTGACATATTTATCGGCATCGAACGCATTGGTTTCTGCCTGAGCCCGTTCCAGATCAGCGATCATTTCTTCCCCGTCAATATCATTTTTTGTTCCCAGATACACATACGCGTCCTCCGCGGCTTCCAGCAGATAATAACTTTCATCCTGCGTATAAGGCATTCCAAAATTTTCTTTTATGTACGCTTTTGTAGGGTGCACCTGCAAACTTAAATTCCCCCCTTCCATGGTATCCAGGAAATCAAACCGGATAGGGAAATCCGCACCAAAATGCGTATAAACGTTTTCACCCAGGAGTTGTCTGGGCCGGCTCAGTACCAGATTAATGGCCGGAATCTCAAATGTTTTCGCTCCGAAACCGAATAACAGGCTGTTTTCTTCCGGAACGCAATCAAATCCCCAGGCAAAATTCACCTCACTTCTGTCCAGATCAACCACCTCTTTCAGCCACTGGCCACCCCAGGGGCCGGGATCAAAAAACGGCACCACCCTGAACGGCCTGCTCACGGTTATATTCAATCCTCTTATATAATCTGCTGATCTGATCATTTTAGGTTCAGCGGGGTTATTCAGATCCACGAAATAATCTACCCGGTCAAAAATGGCCATCTTATGGCGATCCATTACTCTCCAGTCAACATAAAAAGCCTGCTTGTATTTATGTGTAAACAGTGCATCCAAAGTATCTACCCCAAAATTTCCCACCTCATTCCTTTTCATTCTTTTCTGAATTTCCCACCTTGTCAGATCCGCATATACCAATATATCCAGATGATCAAAAAGTGCCGCACCCTCCCCGCAGATTATATAGAGTCCGTCTTCTGATGCATTGATTCTTTGCTGTTCAGCATACAGGTCATCCATCCGGAAAAACCGGCTTATCACGAAATCACTCATACGGCCGAATAACGGATCATCTGTTACAAAAGGATGTACCATGGCCGTAATCTCCTCCGGACTTTTCAGGAACACCCGGGTAGGAATGATTACTGCCGACGGAAAATGCTGACGGAGTTCCTCCATCACTGCATCTGTATCCACCCCGTGATATACATCAAATCCGATGACCCGTTTCTTTACCGACGATACTGCATATTCCGTTTGTAATTCTTTAAGTATTTCAGGCCAGCCTACCAGACAAGATCTTTCAGATTTATCCACTTCTACAAATGGAAATTTTTCATAGTTAGAAATCATTATTGATACTTTTGTTTAAATAATTCATAAACGCCTAAAACAGCGGCTGTTTCCAGTTGAGCAGCTTCTGCCAGCTCCACATCCGCAGCATTTATCCAGGCATACCGGTCAATCATATTTTTAATAAAAGGGAGGATGATCCCGGCACTCTTCATAATCCCCCCACCCAGAATCACTTTCCCAGGGTCATAAGAATGAATCAGGTTAATCACACAGAAAGACCACACCGTTAAACAGTGGTTTTTGAGCTCAATGGCCAGCTCATCCCCCAGCAAGGCTGATTCAAAAAGATGTCTGAAATCCACCACCTCAGCCTCTGACAGCTTACTTGTTAAAAAGTCCGGATGCTTTTCTGCCATTTGTTTTAATACCCAGGTAGAACTTTCACTTTCCACACACCCGATATTCCCGCAGTTACATTGTGCTCCGTGCAGATTGATGGTAGTATGTCCGCCCAGATTGCCGGCAATGAAATTATGGCCTCTTAACAGCTTCCCGTCAAGCATTACCGCCGTGCCTACCCCTGTGCCCAATGTAACCAGCACCAGGTTATCATACCCCCGGCCTGCCCCGTATTTCCATTCTCCGATCAGGGCTGCTCTTGCGTCATTTTCAATGACGACCGGCACACCGAAATGCTCTTTTGCCCATGCGTTCAGATCCATGGAGCCGGCACCGGGGTATTTGACATACCTGGAAATAATTGCGTTGGTATTAAAGTTCACAATGCCCGGGAATGCAAAGCCTATCCCTGTAATTTCCCAGCTGTTGATTTCCAGCATATGATGAAGCTCCTGGGCAATAGTATGCAGCCTTTCTGCAAACGGCGTCTGTGAAACGGCTTCCAGATGTCTTTCCGCAATAATCTCATGCCCGGCCACAAAACCGATTTTGACATAGGTACCTCCGAAATCAATGCCTGCGAAAACCTTTTTCATACTTTCCGATAACCTGTTTACCAGCTTTTTTCTATTTCTTCCAATGTCCTCCCTTTCGTTTCGGGAATCATTTTAATGGTGAAAACCAAAATGATAACCGAATTGATCATAAAAATCCAGAAGGTAAATGCGCCGCCCAGATTTTCCAGTAAAACGGGGGTAAGCTGCGTAATCGCCACGACGCCGATCCAGAGGACAAGCGTTCCTAAAGACATTGCCAGGCCTCTGATTCTGGTCGGGAAAATTTCGGACATCAATACCCATGGAATAGGTCCCAATGCTACCGCGAAACTGGCAATGTAGCCCAAAATGAACAGCAGCAGCCAGGGGCCTTCTGATACTTTGAAGTAAAAACACAATCCGGTAGCAAACAGACAGATAATCATGCCGGAAATACCTCCGATCAGTAGTTTTCTGCGTCCTGTTTTGTCCATCAGCCAGACAGCCACCAGAGTAAACAACAGGTTGATTGTGCCAATGATAATGGTTTGTGTAAATGCGGATTCAACCCCGAAACCAATGCTTTTAAAAATCTCAGGCGCATAGTAAATAATGGCATTAATACCGGTAATCTGGGAAAACAATGCCAGTACAATACCTATGATCAATGGTTTCCGCCATTGCAGCGCAAGCAGTTCCGATAAAGTACCTTTTTCATGCTTCAGACTCTCAGCGATTTCATTAAAAATCACCTTTGCCTGATCTTTTCCGTTGATCTTTTCCAGAATACTCAGCGAATCGGATTCTTTCCTTTTCGAAGCCAGCCAGCGCGGACTTTCAGGAACAAAAAACAGAAGTACAAAAAACAGTAATGCCGGTGCGACCTCAGACCCAAGCATATACCGCCATCCATATTCAATATTCCAGGCTTCATCGCCTGACTGGCTGATCTTCAGATTAATAATATAAATAATGTTAATCCCTATCACAATAGCGAGCTGATAAAGGGTGACCAGCCTTCCCCTGATCCCCGAAGGGGCTATTTCTGAAATATACAACGGACAAAGCATGGAAGCCGCCCCAACCCCCATGCCGCCGATCAGCCGCATGAGTATAAAAGTGGTGAGGTCATTGGCTACTGCAGACCCGTAAGCTGAAACTGTAAACAGTACTGCCGTCCATAGCAGGATGGGCTTTCTCCCCCACCGGTCACTAAGGTATCCGGCCGACATGGCACCCAGGATACAACCCCAGATGGCACTGCTGGCCGCCCATCCGACCATCATAGGAGTAAGGTCAAATTTTATCTGCAGGTAACCGATCGCACCGGCGATTACGGCGGTATCATATCCGAACAGAAAACCTCCGAATGCAGCTACGCCTGTAATGAGCAGGATATAGGGAAGATTGGTTTCATTGGCCGTACTAAGTGGCGTTTGCTGAATCATGGAAAAGTGTTTTGGATGATCACTATCTGAATTTTACCCGTATAAACCGGGGCCGGTAAAGATTTGGTTTATTCCCGATCACCTCGAAAAACCTGAAGCTGTTCACATTGTATGAGATCAGCAACTCCCGCTCAGAAGCAAGTGCCGGATGTGCTTTGGCATTATAGGTAAACAGATCCGGGTCCTGAATATCGTTTGTGGTTTTGTAAAGGATTATTCGCGGACCAAACGGCCCGACAGGAGTGGGACCTACCTGCAGGCATATTTCCGGAAAAATGCCACCCAGCTGATACACCAGGGCATATTGATTTTCACCCAGCTTACTGACACTCATTTCATTGGAAACCGAATCACTTAATGCCGCAGCCGTCTCCACTTCACCGGACCAGCTATTTCCGTCCCAGAATTTCCATTGCCCGAATTGCTCAATATCCGCAGGATTTATCCGGGCTGCAACCAGTTTTTTATCAATTCCTTTGATTCCATAGACGTACAGAAACCCATCTCCGTCCGCTTCTCCCGCAGTTTCTGAATTATTGAATACCCCTGCCCCGAATGAAACGGTTTCTTTACCTGACACATAATCATTGAATGGCAGCTCCTTTTGTTGCTGATCTTTATAGGGAAAAGCACTTTTCGCCGGAATGCGGATTAAGGCATTACCGGTTTCCTTAAACGGGAAATCAGAATTGTCGTGGGTATTGGTGATTTTATAAGCAAAAACGAATAAATCATTCTGTAACTCCGGATTGGCAAACCCATCCCCCAGCCAGAAATAGGTATCCTTGTCGGGTTGGTCAGACTGAGGCACAAAAACGGATTTAAACACCTTATTTTCCTCTGCCATTTTAAATGTCAGCAGCGCCTTATCCGGCTTTTTATCTTTCAGAATACCCACCGAGTTATTGACCATGACGGAACCCGGCCGAAGTTTACCTTCTGCGATTTCCCCGATCATCGTATCGCTGAATAAAAAAATAAGGCTGTCCGGTTCTTTTGAGTCAATTCCTGAAAAAGGGATCGCAAAGATACCGTCTCCCCCAAACCAGCCCGAATTTCTTAAAAACAAATCGGTCCATTCGGGGGCCTGTTCGACTGTAAATTCAGCCGGATTGATCTCCTTTTCTTTGTTCGTCTGCTGTTCCGTCCGCTCAGGTGAGCAGGAATACAGCAGCAAACTTAATCCTGCATAATAATACTTCATTGCAAATTCTATTCTATAACCTGAAACCTGTTTGTTAACCTTCATTCTGTTTACCCCGGCACCCGGTACAAAAGCCTATCTTGGGCCTGCTTTATATGTATAGAGGAACGTCTCTATACCTAAACCCAATACTGTTAAATCTACAGTCAGTTCCAGTTGAAGCTCATCGGTCGTCAGCAATTTCACTTTATAGACCTCTTTGGTAGTGGCAGGATTAAACAATCCATGGTACGTTATGGTGAATTCCGTAAGGTCTTCGCTGATCTCCCAGCTGTCATAAATATTGAAACCATCAAACTGACAATCACCTGTTGCCGTATCCTCACCATATAAGTATACTAATGATCCATCCTGATTAAACAGAATTGCATTATCTTTCTCACAATCATTGATTACTTCAGCGTTTTTTTCATTGACATGAAGGATGGAAGCCAGGTTCCATTTCCGGTATGGGATATTATCCCGGGGCGACAAAGTCACCTGCATATTTAAATCAGATACTTCTCTGGCACCTGAACCATTGACCGCTTCAAACGAAAATCCAATCAGCTGGTCTACATCCGTACTCAGGGTATGATAGACAAAATCATAGCTGAATAATTGTCCGGCAGTACTGACGGTCAGTTCTCCGTTAGTACCAAAAGAAGGATCCGGGGCCAGATTTTTTGTTTTTCTGATGATCAGGTTACTGATTGCTGCAGGCGATTCGATCGTCACTTTCACGTTTACTTCGTTACCCGATTCACTTTTGATCACATACTGACCATGTCCCAATGCCTTATCAGCCGATAATACAATGCTGAACCCGTCATTATCAAAAAAATCGGCCGGTGTTTGCTTCTCTTCATCACATCCAAGTGTGGTGAAGAGCATAAATACCGTTAACAGCTGTTTTAGAATTGCTTTCATCATGAGTTCATTATGTCTAGAAGCCCGGATTTTGAGGTAAATTCGGATTCACATCCCTTTCTGACTGGGGAATAGGGAATACCAGGTAGTTCTGATCCAGCACAGGGATCGGCGTGTTGTATTCAGCATCTTTTGCTTTATGGACCTTTTCGTTCAGTTTATTCATGCGCACCAGATCGAACCAGCGGTGCCCTTCCCCGATAAACTCCTTACGGCGCTCATCCAGTATTGCTTCCCTGAAAGGCTCAATGGCAGTGATATTGACCGGTGCCAGACCAGCCCTGCTTTTAACAAGATTAAGATACTGGTTTGCTGCGGCAAAATCATTTAATTCTGCCTGTGCCTCCGCATATATTAACAGTACATCAGCATATCTGATTACCGGGAAATCATTCACAGAACCACCGGCAGTAGGATCCGCCTGTTCGTCCCAGTATTTCTTTATATAAATATGATCCAGTTGTGTTTCCGTACCATCGTCACCGGTTACAGAAGTCATATAGGTAACCGCTTTTCGTTTATCGGCCGGCAGATAGGAATCATATAAATCTTTCGTAACAATCTGCCAACCCTGTGTATTGGAAACCCTTTCCCTCACCGTTGAAAGGGCGACAGGCAGCAACCGTACATTGAACTGACCCACTTCCCAGAAAGAAATCGTACCTCCTCCGTCACCAAAACCCACCGAAAAAACAGCCTCCTTACCACCCCGGTTAGCGAGTTTAAATACCTGTTCATAACTTTCCCAAAGATCATATACTTTTGAATCAATTACTTTCTTCGCTTCCAGAGCTGCATTGTTATAGTCTTTCCGTGTAAGATATACTTTTGCCAGTAAAGCCCGGGCGGCTCCCCGGGTAGCTCTTCCTTCCTGAATCTCACCATCCTCCGGAAGATCCGACGCATCCGTAAGGTCCTGAACGATCTGTGTGTACACCACTTCACCTGTTGCAGGTTCCGGCTCCAGGGGATTGGATTCGCCTGTAAGCATCGGAACATTTCCGAAAATCCTTACCAGGTTAAAATACATTAACCCCCGTAAGAATTTAGCCTCGTTAATCAGTCGTTTTTTCGTCACTTCGTTCATCTCTATGGCGGGGATCCGGCTGATGGCCATATTGGCGACAAATATTATTTTATAATGTACCCTCCAGATTTCCATCAGATTGGCATTTTCTGCATTATAGGAAAAACCGGCCAGCTGATCGTTATCAATCGCACCTAACTGGTTGTTCATCATATTGTCAGAGGCCAGTTCGGTAGTAACCCAAAACGTACTGTGATAGGCACCGGCAGTATTTCCGGGAAAAGGCCCGCCAAAATCCAGATTATAGGATCCCAAATAGGAATAAATGGCGTTTACAGCAGCAATCGCATCCTGTTCTGTCTGATAATAGTTGTTCTGTGAAACAGTGTTCTGCGGGTTTTCTGTCAAAAAATCCCTGCATGAAAAAAGGCTGCATACGATGGCCGGCAGAACCAATATTCTATAGAAGTAACGAGTTAAATTGTTCATCTCAATAGTTATTAAAGGCCAATGTTTATTCCTACCAAATAGGTTTTCGTCTGAGGGTAATTACCATCATCTACTCCTATCACATTCGTTGATGACCCGTAGGCATTGCCTTCAGGATCGTACCCGCTGTAATTGGTTAATGTCCAGAGATTGGAAGCACTTACATAAAGTTTGAGTTTGCTCAGCCTGATTTTCTCTAATACCGTTTTCGGGAAATTATAGCCCAGACTGAGATTTTTCATTCGTAAGTAGGAAGCATTTTCAACCATACGGGAGGAGAAAATATTATCGTTGGCCGTGGCCAGTGGCCGGGCATACCGATTGGAATGATGCTCAGGAGTCCAGCGGTTTTCATAAGCCTCCCGGAGTACATTCTGCTGCCCGTTTACATTTTCCAGATTCAGCAGGTTCATATTTACCATTTTATTGCCTTGTGATCCCTGGAAGAAAATACTCAGATCAAAATTCTGAAAACTTAAGGAATTATTAAATCCCCAGATAAACCGGGGCTGTGCTGAACCGATCAGGGTCCGGTCCAGGTCGTTGATTACTCCGTCAGGGGTACCATCAGGACCACTGATGTCCCGGTATTTTCTATCGCCTGCCGAAGGCGACTGGCCCGCAATGACCGGACTGGTTCTGGCCTCTTCGTCTGTTTGAAAAATGCCGTCAAAAACATATCCGTAAAATGACCCTAACGGTTGTCCTTCTCTGAGGATATTACCTCCTGCGAGCAGGACATCACCTCCCCCGGCCAGATTGGTTATTTTGTTGCGGTTAAGAGAAATGTTCAATGAGGTGTTCCAATTGAAATCCCCTTCGAAATTTACCGTAGATAACTCAAGGTCAATCCCTTTATTTTCAACATTCCCTACATTTAACAGCGTGTTCTGAAATCCGCTGGTGGTAGGTATAGGGGTGGCAAGCAACAAATCAGAAGTTTTTTTATGATATAACTCCGCTGTAAATGAAATCCTGTCTTTTAAAACCGACAGATCCACTCCGATGTTGGCCTGTCTTGTGGTCTCCCATTTCAGGTTTTCATTGGGATAGGATAAAGGTTCGCGACCGTAAATAATTGCCGGAGATCCGCTGCCGTTATTAAAAACTCCTTCTCCGAAAGGGGTGATTAGAGATAATGAACCGTACGGACTGATGGACTGATTCCCGGTAACCCCGTAACTGCCGCGTAATTTCAGATTACTGATCACTTCATTGCTTTGAAGGAAATCCTCTTCTGAGATACGCCAGGCTACAGCTGCAGAAGGGAAAAAACCATATTTCTGCCCTTCCGCAAACTTCGATGAACCATCCACCCGGCCGGATACAGTAAACAAATATTTACCGGAAAGCGAATAATTGATCCTGCCCAGGTAAGACATTAAGCTCCACTCGGTTTCACTGTTCCGGGGCGGTTGAGGATTTTGTCCTGCGGCAAGGTTGTGATACCCCGACCGCGGATCAGGAAAATCAAAAACCGATAACTGCAGCGCCTCATTTCTGAATTGCTGCGCTTCAAAACCCAGCAACACACTCAGGGACCCATCACCCACTATTCTGTCATAATTCAGGGTATTGGTACTCAGCCAGGTGAATGCCTGCAATGTACCTGAACTTGCTTCGCCCAGGCTGTTTTCGGTACGTTTTAAACCGAAAGGACCAAAAGTATTGGATTTAGAATGAAGGGCATCAACACCGAAACTGGAACGAAAACTGAAATATCGGGCAAGGTTTAACTGGGCAAATACATTGCCGAGAAATCGGCTTGTCCCGGTATTGGCTTTGTATTCCCGGGCTTCAGCCACCGGATTGGCAATACCCGTTTTCAGATAATGTTCATAGGTGTATCCCAGCATTTGCCGCGGATCATAAACCGTGGCGATCGGATTAAACTGCATGGCACCTGTAATAACCCCCGGTACAATCTGTCCCGGCCCTGTTAAAACTCCGTTGGAAGAAAGCCGGTTGTAGGAAACATTTGCCCCTACTGAAAGCACTTTGTTCACCTCCGTTTCGATGTTGGTCCGGAGAGAATACCGGTTAAAATCTGAACCTGTAATAATGCCGTCCTGTGTAAAATATCCGCCAGAGATCGCATACCGGGTTTTGACACTTCCTCCGTTTACAGACAACTGATAATTGCTGATAGGAGCCACACGGAGTAATTCATTCTGCCAGTCGGTTCCTTTTCCCAGTGATGACGGATTGGGATATACGGGATTCCTTCCTGCGTTGATATTCGCTTCGTTCACAAGATTTGCAAATTCATCTGCCCGCAGCAGATCCAATTTGTTTGCACTCTGCTGGACTCCGTAATAGCTTTCAAAACTGATGCTACCCGTATTGGCCTTTCCTTTTTTAGTTGTAATCAATATGACTCCATTCGCTCCTCTTGAGCCATAAATAGCCGTGGCAGATGCGTCCTTCAGAATTTCAATGGACTCTATATCACCTGGGTTAATGGTAGACAATGCCCCTATCCGCGGTCCTCTACCCCCTACTGACATTTCTCCGCCATCACTGTTAATCAGCATACCATCTATCACATAAAGCGGCTCGCTGCTCGCATTGACAGAACTGGTTCCTCTGATCCGGATGTTGGTTTCGCCACCCGGTGCACCGGTTGACTGCACCACCTGAACCCCCGCGGCACGCCCCTGCAATGCCTGATCAAAAGTAGTAACAGGCACGGCTTTAAGATCTTCCGATTTTACGGATACAACGGAACCTGTCATATCTGATTTTTTAACCGATCCATAACCAATCACTACAACTTCAGACAATTCGCGATCCGAAATCTGCAACTGAATGTGATACGATGACCGGTTATCTATCCGGAGTTCCTGAGTGTCATAGCCTACGAATGAAAAGACAAGCGTTGTGTTTCCGTCAGGAACGGTCAAAGTGAAATCGCCGCTTTCATTGGTAATGGTACCTGTTGTAGTGTTTTTAAGCACCACACTCACACCAGGTAATGTTTCGCCTCCTTCCGAAGTCACCTTGCCGCTGATCACTCTGTCAACTGAATGTATGGCAGGGACGGCATAACCAACCGATCCGGCAGCGGTGATAAAATGCAAAGCGGTTAAGCAGAAGATCAGCTGTAAGGGATATAGAATACTTCGCATAAGGTTAATAGAGTTAAAAATTCTATTATGTATGAACATTTGAACAAATATGAAAATTCTTTTTTGAAAATGAAAGAATTCATGGTATTTATTTAATGGTTTCTGTTGTTTTTTAAAGTAATCTATATCAAAGAGGTACAAAACTGGTTGAGCGGGTACGCATATACCCCGATATGTCCTTCTGATTTAACTTCCTTTTTTCCTATCGTATCGTCATCTGGCAGCAGTGCCCCATTTTTCGTTGGGTTCCGGTCCCATGATTAATTCGAGTGTTCCTCCTTTGGCAAAATCTTCATGCGTAAACCAGAAAGTGTTCAATGGTTTACCGTTTAACCGGGCATGCTGAATATACAGGTTTTCATAAGTGTTATTTTTCGTCTGAATCGTAAATCGCCTTCCTCTATAATAACCGGGATTCAGGTCAATTTCAATGGTATCAAAAACCGGGCTGGTAATATCGTAAGCAGGCGACCGGTCAACGGTTCCTTTGAGACTAAAAAGCCCGATGGACATCAACGCACTGATAGCGCCCATCTGACCCTGATCTTCATCATGCCCGCCATATCCCAGATCGGGTGTGACGCCACTATAAGCTCTTTCCTGCACTTTCCGTACCCAGTACTGACTCAGCCAGGGTTTTCCCGCATGATTGAAAACATGCGCGTTGGAACAACCCGGCTGATTGGCATAACTCACATACCCATCATTATAGGCAAATACAAAATCCGAAGGTTCTGCCTGCATAAAAGCGAAGTTGAGCTTAGTACATAATACATCGTTTCCTCCCATCAATCGGGCCAGTGAAGGTATATCATGGGACACCGACCAGGTAGCCTGCCAGGCATTGGCTTCAATCCAACCCTGACCGGAGAGCGGATTGTCATGTAAGAATTCCCCTGTGGCTGACCTGGGGAAAATGAGTTTTTGTTTTGTATCAAACAAACCCTGCCATCCGTCAGCCCGTTTTCTGAAATAGCGCTGATCTTCGGATTTCCCCAGCCGGTAGGCCACTTCCGATAAGGCAAAGTCCTGAAATGCCGCTTCCAGGGTAATGCCCGCATTACCCGGCCAGTATCCTTTCTGGGAATAAAACACAATGTCAGCGGAATCTCCCAGCATACCACCGGGCAGCATATTCTGTTTCATGACGCGGTAAGCATCTTCCACCGGAACTTTCGTCAGCAGGTTTTTCTGAATAGTCGCGGCAATCAGATTCACTGCCGGACAGCTGGTCATAATATAAGAATATCCGCCACCAGTGGGCCCTCTGGGGAGCAGGTAACCGTTTTTTGCGTATTCCACCATGGAAGCCGACATCTCATCCATCACTTCCGGCCATGCCAGTCCCCATAAAACATTCAGATTCCACTGTGTTAACCACCAGGCATCGGAAGTATACATATTGAAAAGATTCTCACCTGATTCCGTCTTCGGTACCCGTCTTATTTTTAATTCAGCCTCTGTAAATGTTCCTTTTCTTATACCGGTCGTCCGGTCGGGATAATCGCCCGATACATCTGTTATTTTATGCCGCCCGAGCAGTACGTGCCACAAGTCGGTATAAAACTTCATTTTCTGGTCATGAGTACCACCCTTTACTTTGATTTTCGATAACTGCTGCTCCCATATCTGCAGGGTCTCATCTCTGACCTTATAAAAATCCCAGGATGGACATTCCTCTTTTAAATTATTCCGGGCATTTTCAATACTGGTAAATGAAATACCGATTTTCATCCTGATCTGATCCCCCGCTTTCAGCTGAAAGGAAGCAGACACTCCGGTATGATCCCCCGCTGTTGTCACCACGTCATTCACCAGCTTACCATCCTCCCATCCGTCCAGTGAATCAAATGGCTGATCAAATTGGGTTACAAAGAAAATTTTCACATCAGCAGGCCCGCCCCAATACCGGCGGATGGTACTGAAGGAACCTTCAAATTCGTGGTTATTTACTTTACGGACCCGGGCATCAGACATGGTGCAGTTCGCAACATATCCGCTCAGATTCGTTAAAATGCTGGCATGCGTTTCACGGGTATAGGTAAACCGGTAAAAACTGACGCGTTCGGTAGCGGTATTCTCTACCCATATTCTGTCTTTCTCCAAAAACAGGCGATGGTACCCCGGATGGACCACTTCTGTAGCGTGTGAAAATTCAGACTTCCATCCTTGCTGACCTTTTAATTTCTCTGTATTCACAGTACCCGGCATTATTTCCAGGCCGCCTACCATCCAGTGATGAATTTGTTCAAAACCAAGCACTTCTGTATCATTATAATTATAACCACCCCCGTTCTGGTTTTTGTTACGGGTCAGCGGTGCTGCACTCGCCATCCCGAAAGGGCGCTGCCCGGGAATAAAGAAAAAGTACCTCCCACGGTTGGTCTCTGTATAAGGATTAACCCAGGACACATAATGGTCATTTTCTGTGCTGTAAACCTCTATTTCGGAAAAGCCCAGATCTTTGCCTTTCCCGTCGGTAGTGATAAATTTAACCCAGTCAACCTCTTTGGTATCAAACCTGACTTCTTTCCCGAAACCATTATTCGGAATTTCGTTAACCCATATAACAGAACCATCACTGAAAAGCAGTTTTCCTCCGGCAATGTGATCCTTAAGGTTCGGACGGTCAAAAAGAATGATACGGTTGATTTTCCGGGATTCCGGCCACTTCAGTTCAATCCACGGAAAACGAACATATCCCCAATCGGTTGTATCACCTTCACAGGCCCATTCGCCTCTCCCGTCTACTGACAGAATGCCGTCTGCAATATTTTCCGGTCTTGCAGCATCATCCCGGCTGGAAGACGCGGTTATCCTCGCCTTACCCGCTATGTTAAAAGGGTTTGCAATACCCTGCTGAAAACCAGAGACCAGAAGGAAGCAAATCAGAGAATAGAGTTGTCGGCTGCTCATGTGATATAAGTTTCAGGAATTGTTTGTTGGTATGTTTGAACATATCAAAAGTAACAAAAAATCTTGATTTGGTATAAAATATAATCTGCGGGCTGTAAAAAAAAAGATGCATTTGTAAATTGAAGCAGCTGACATCCCGATATTTGAACATTATTACCAGCCAATAGTGAAGATCATTGAGGCAGACTTATTTCCTGAAAGCCTGTCTTACCATCGTTTTGTGGAAGTACACAGTCATTATTTTAAGGTAATGACTGTGTTTTTGAAAGAAGCGGGTTGGAGAAATCTGCAGAAGCAAGGTTTTATGGACGGCACCACACAGAAAATGTGAAGAAACCGAACTGCCATTATCTTTAACATCAATAAGTAAATACAATCCCGGCTCCGGGCCCCATATCACTATCATAATGAGCGCCGGCCGACCAGTATTTACCTATGATGTACCGCCCACCCAATGTGTATTCCTTATCCGTATTTACCATAAAATTAAGGCGGAAACGGGGAGTTACCGGAATATCTTCCCTACCGAGCTGGAACCTGAATTTTCCATCGCTGTCCATGCGGAAATCAGCTGCTACCAACCATGGCAATGTATATACAAAGCCAACCACGGCAGCTTTCCGGTTGTTTTTATTACTCCGCTGCCCAAACATATTTTTCTCCTCATCCCCGAAAATATTATGCTCTCCCGGATTCAACGCTTTATAATGATAATCGAAGCCGGCGTAAGGCATGAACCACTGCATTTTACCGATATACCGTCCGACCGTTGTTTCGCTTTCATAGCCATGCGCATTTTTGTACCCCAGATGCCAAAGCTGGGAAACCTGCCAGCGCGTATTGGAAAAAGTAAACAGTCCGTCACTTCCGTTGCTTTGTAAACTGGCCTGACCTGCCAGGAAAAACATGCGGTCATCCATTTTCAGCATCCTGAACGCTTTTTCAGGATCGTGGATTTCAGGGTTCGGCGGACTGTTCTGATAACTGAAGATCCGACCCATTCCGCTCATCATGTGGTACAGAATATGACAATGAAAAAACCATTCACCGCTTTCAGAAGCCGCAAATTCCAGGGTATCGGTTTCCATAGGCATAATATCAATCACATTCTTCATAGGTGCGTAATCGCCATGCCGGTTCACTACCCTGAAATCATGGCCGTGCAGGTGCATGGGATGACGCATCATCGAATTATTATATAAAATGATCCGTACATTCTCTCCTTTCCGGATCAGGATCTTATCCGACTCAGATACAGTTTTATTATCAAGCGTCCAGACATACCGGTTCATATTACCGGTCAGTTCAAATCTGAGCTCCTTCCAGGGGGCGTCCGGTAAAGTTGTTTTTTCTTTTGCCCGCAGCATATCATAATTCAGGGTTATGATACCTGTCTGTTCTTCGTGTGTGTGCGTCACTTCTTCCTTCACCAGTTCCATACCGCATTTGGGGCAGGTACCGGGGGTATCTGATGTGACTTCCGCATGCATAGGACACCTGTAAACTTCCTGTTTCATGGAATGGCCGGTCATCTGATGGTTCCCATGCTCTGTTTCCCTGCTCTGCAATTCCGGATACATGACACGGTTCATATCCATTTTCTGCAAGCTCATCGCATGCCCCATCGGCTCCATGTTCCCATTCATCTTCATCATTCCGTTCATCATCTTCATTCCTTCAAAATACTGCAGGCGGGGAAGCTTTGCGGCGGGCATTTCCATACCTCTGCCCAGCCATAAGGAAGCATGGCGGGTTCTGTCTTCAGAAGTAGCCAGAAATTCATATTTCCGGTTTTCCGGAACCGTCACGACTACATCGTAGGTTTCGGAAGGCGAAATAATGAGCCGGTCTACTTCCACGGGCTCCACATCATTGCCGTCATTCGCCGTTACCATCATTTTCCCACCTGAGTAAGTCAGCCAGAAATACGTAGAGGCTCCACCATTGACAATCCGTAACCTCACCTGGTCACCTGCTTTAAAACCCGTTACCGAATCGCTGGCCGCGCCGTTCATGAGCAGCCTGTCATAATACACATCGCTCACATCCATAGCGCTCATCCGTTTCCATTCGTTGGTGAACTTCACTCCTGTTTTCCCGGCTTTGATTGCTTCTGAATAGCTTTGTGTCGCTTTTTTCTTGATGGAGAACCAATCAGTACCAGCATGAAGGCTCCGGTTCACCTCTTCCGGCTTCAGATCGGTCCAGTCGCTCAGTACCAGCGGAATAACAGGAACAGCGGGTTCTTCTCTTTTATTGAAAATCAGCGCGCCGTACAGGCCGATCTGCTCCTGTAAGGAAAAATGACTATGATACCAGTAAGTACCATCCTGTACGACCGGAAACTTATAAATATGAGTTGTTCCCGGCAAAACAGGGTGTTGTGTCAGATGCGGCACACCATCCATCCGAATGGGCAGAAATACACCATGCCAGTGAACGGCAGTGGGTCCGGCGGCTTTATTATGCACGTAAATTAAAGCTGTATCCCCAACGGTAAACACCAGCGTGGGAGCTGGTAAGCTGCCATTTACGGCTATCGCCTTTCTGCTTTTTCCTGTATAATTTACCAATGTATCGGTCACAAAGAGATCATAGCGGACGGTTTTTCCACCCTGAAGATGAATACCTGCAGTAGCTGCTTCCACTGCCCCGGTTTCGATATCTGCTTCAAGATTAGAAATGGAGTTGACAGGAATATACATCGAATCAGGAGTAGGTCGTGCCACGGGTACTGCAAACTGCGGGAAGGATGATAAGGTGTCCTGCTGAGGCCCTGTTGGTAAAGTATGCCGCTGTACATGAGCCGGCTCTTTTCTGACCAGATCCATCCCGCATTCCGTACATTTTCCCGGCTTATCCGATATAACCTCCGGATGCATCGGACAACTGTATAATTGCTCTTCTGTCGTTTTTGCAGGAGAATGATGGTGCTGTGCAAAAGCTACCGGACCAGCTAAGATCAACACAAACAACAGTTTACATAATTTTCTGACTTTCATAAGCACGTCCTTTAGTTTCATTAAAACCCCTCTTTCACCTGATATGTTTGGTATGATAAAGAACAGGATAACTTACACCTCTTTATAACACACGCTGAAAGGAGAAGTACATTTCTCCTGATACCAAGGCAAGCCGGTTATGTGATTGCAAAGTCGAAAAATTCCTGTGTATACATATTACAGTATTTTTGACAAATCATACATTTTCCTGTGCTGTAACCAACCATGCGGATACGCTCTGAAAAGTACATGGCGCGGTTCCGTAAGAAGTCAGCAATGGCTTTTTTAAATATCAACTAAAAATTTAGTTGTAAAAATTTGTATAACTAAAAATTTAGTTATACCTATGCATTGAATATTCAACATGCCTAACGTATTATTATCCATGGAATTAAGATCGTTAACGAAAGCTGAAGAAGAAGTGATGCTGATATTATGGGAAATGGAAAAGGGATTTGTCAAAGACATACTGGAGCAATTCCCCGAACCCAAACCCGCCTATAATACGGTATCTACAATGATCAGAATTCTTGAAAAAAAGGGTTTTGTGAATTACACGGCGCATGGAAAGACCCATGAATACTATCCGGTCATTTCCCGGGACGAATACAAACGACATGAAGTGCGGCAGCTGATGGAGAATTATTTTGACAATTCTGTTCCGGAACTGGTCTCATTTTTTGTAAAAAGCCGGGATCTGAAAGAAAAGGAACTGGAAGAAGTCATGAATCTTCTGGAATTACAAAAGAAAAAGACAATATAAGATCCTGATTAACCGCTTTTTTTGATCATGGAAACCTTTCTGATTTATGCCGTCAGTGTAAGTGTCGGGTGGATGGTGTTTTATGCCCTTTACCGGCTATTGCTGCATCGCAGTACGTTTTTTGTCTGTAACAGGATATACCTGCTTGCTTCACTGCTGATTCCGCTTATAGTACCTGTGTTTTCTCCGATGACACCAGTTATGCAGGCCGGTCTTGTCGCTGAATATGTGGCTGTTCTTCCTGAAATCCGGATAAAACAACCCGAAGCAGGTCAGGTATTTTCGTGGACAAACGGTTTACTGATTATTTATCTGGCCGGTGTAGCAGTAGTTGCAGGCAGACTGACACGGAACAGCTGGCAGCTTTTCAGATTTATTGCCGGATCGGAGCGAATACCTTGTGAGCATTATACGCTGATATTGCCACAGTATTCGGGTAAAACGGGTTCCTATTCCTTTCTGAAATGGATTGTCATTCAACCGGAAGACTATGAAAATCATTTTGAAATTGTCCTCAACCACGAGTGGGTACACGTTCGTCAGTGGCACAGTCTGGACATTTTAGGGATTGAAATCCTCAAAGTGATCTTCTGGTTTAATCCGATCCTGCTTGCTTATCAGAAATCCCTTCAGGATGTACACGAATATCTGGCGGATCAATCCGGTACAGATAAGGACGCTTACGCCGGGTTCTTACTCTCTTATGCCCGGAGTAACACGATCAGCTTTTTAAATACATTTTATAATGTTTCACAATTAAAATCAAGAATTACCATGTTATATAAAAAAGATAACTCCGGCTGGAATGCAGGCCGCTACCTGCTGGTTCTGCCGGTGATGGCACTGATAATGGCCGCCAATATGATCATACAGGGTTGTACAGATATCAAAGAGACCCCCGACATACAAAACGAGTCTGCTACAGGCAAAAAATTCTATTTAAACGAAAACAATGAACAGATTTTCACCTATGTGGAACAACCGCCCAGGTTCCCTGATGGTTTCAAAGCACTCTATCAGTACCTTGGAGAAAATCTTGAATATCCTGAAGCAGCCAGCAAAGCCAAAGTACAGGGGAAAGTACATCTTACCTTCGTGGTAGGAACAGATGGTTCGGTGAGCGATGTGAAGGTCATGAAAGGAATCGGCTTTGGTGCTGATGAAGCGGCCATGGAAGTCATCAAAAAGATGCCCCGATGGGAGCCGGGTATTCAGAATAAAACTCCGGTGAATGTAAAGTATAATCTGCCGATTACTTTTGTTCTGGAAGACCCAAAAGATACCCCGAAAATATAAACAATCGGGCAGGGACTAACGACCCTGCCCGATTTATATGGTTATACCGGTTGCCCTGGAAAGGATTTCAGGTAATACGGTTTCAGATGACCGTGCATGGCACTTCTGAACTGATCTGCTGTCCCGCTTCTCAGTACTTCCAGCAGATCCTGATGTGTAACAGGATCTGCAATTTTTACTTTTTTACTCTTTTTAAGGTACTCCGTAAACACATAATTAAATACCGGCATCAAAAGAATCTGAAATCATTTAAGGGTTTCATTACCGGTCATTTCATAGAGCTTCCCATGAAAAGCGACTTCTTCCCCGATCGGGCTGACCTGTGACCCGGATTGTCCGTGAATGATTGCTTCCGGTTCATTAAGATCCTCTTCTGATTTCCGGGCAAAAAGGAATTCGGCCATACCCGATTCCAGGATTAATCTCATTTTAAAAATATCACGCAGACTACCCGAACTCAGAATAAGCGGATTCATCACTTTTTCTATACCTGTCAGCAAATCGGGCTGAGCCATAAACATGCCCCGCCTGGGACGGGTTTCTATCATTCTCAGCATCCGTAACCAGCTTAAAGCCTCTCTGACCACATTACGGCTCACAATCAGTTGCGAGGCTATTTCATTTCATTCGGAAGAGCGTCTCCCGGTTTAAATTTCTTCTTTTCAAAATATTCTCTCAGGATGTTCTCTACCATGTCGGTCAATTCTTTTGCGTGGTTATTCATAACGGAGCGTAGCAGTGAAGTAATTTTTTAGCATAAATACAGGCAGATTCCGTCATATTACAGAATTATCAGGACAAAGGTATTGATGGTTAAAGATTATAAATATATTTGTCCTACAATTAATGGTAGAATTTATGTGTTGACCTGACCATCAGATCAGACTCATGAGGTAATTGTGTCTTAGGGATCCCGGCTTAGCCGGTTTCTGCGACAATGTACAATCCATCCAAATGATGCAATCATTTGTAAATAACCGGCAAACAGGACCATGCATATTGCAATGACACCTTTACAGGTATCTGGCAGTTTGAAATGAATACCGAAACAGATAACGTATATTACAAATAGGCCAATAATAAATGACTGCACTGAAAACTTACTTCTTCTGTTTCATCATCCTGATTGTATTTACAACCCATGGAAATACACAGGCAACAGCCTTTGCACAGCAGTTTATGGTTCACGAAATCAGGCACAGTGAAAATAACCTCCGGAACAGTGAGGGTGATTTTATCACTTTGAAAGATGGCGGTATACTGTTTATTTATTCAAAATATTACGGGAACTCATCGGATGATTTTGCTCCGGCTGACCTTGTTGCGCGGACTTCCGGAGATGGTGGTAAAACCTGGACAACAGAAGACAGGATCATCGTAAAAAATGAAGGCGCCATGAACGTCATGTCCGTTTCTCTTTTACGACTCCGGAACGGGGATATTGCGCTGTTTTATGCCCGAAAAAATTCTCTGGATGACTGTAAACCCTATATGCGCACTTCATCTGATGAAGGAAAAACATGGAGTGACCCGGTTTTATGCATCCCCGACCGCAACGGTTATTTTGTGCTGAATAACAGCAGGGCTGTCATGCTGAAAAACGGCAGAATTATTCTTCCGGTCTCCCTTCATAAGACGGATGCAACCAAGTGGAATAACCGGGGCATTTTACGTACTTATTTTTCTGATGACATGGGCAGAACGTGGAGGTCAGGAGAAGCAGTTCCCAATCCGGATTCGGTCATTACGCAGGAACCCGGCATAGTAGAACTAAAAAACGGCGATCTGATGATGATCATCAGAGCCAACGGCGGATTTCAGCAATTATCCTATTCCGGCAACCAGGGTCAGACCTGGAGCCCGGTTATTGCCAGTACGATCAAATCCCCCATTTCCCCGGCCACTATCACCCGTATTCCCGGAACCAATGATTTACTGCTGGTATGGAATAACAACGGTGAGAAAGGGGAAGGTTATTTTAAAGCCAAACGCACCCCGCTGAGCATCGCTGTCTCCAAAGATGAAGGCAAAACCTGGTTATACACCAAAGACCTGGAAACAGATCCGGACGGCATGTTCTGCTATACGGCCGTACATTTCACCAAAGATCACGTGCTGCTCGGTTATGGTCTTGGCGCCGGGCTGGCTGATTCACGCATTCTGCGAATACCCCTAACCTGGATATATAACCGTTAACACCTATGAACACCTTTCCATTTTCTCTTATTTTGCTGATCACCTGCTTGCTGCTGCATAGCCTTCACAGTAATGCGCAGCCGGAAATAACCATGAAGATCGCTCCCGGTCCTGATAATCCGCGCAACAGCGAGGGTGATTTCATCACGCTGAAAGACGGCAGGATATTGTTTATTTACAGCCGGTACACAGGCACATCTACCAGCGATCACGCACCGGCTTATCTGGCAGGGCGTTATTCTTCCGATGGCGGCAAAACCTGGACAACCGATGATCAGGTTATTGTGGAGCGCGAGGGTGACATGAACGTGATGTCGGTAACCTTGCTAAGGCTGAAAAACGGTAAAATCGCTATGTTTTATCTGAAGAAAAATTCTGAATCGGACTGTATTCCTTTAGTACGCATATCAGATGACGAAGCCAGAACCTGGAGTGGGCCCGTTCCGTGCATAACCGATAAAAAAGGCTATTTTGTACTGAACAATAACCGGGTTATCCAGTTAAAAAACGGACGCCTGCTGATGGCCGTAGCCCTGCATAAGACACTTGATGGAAAATGGCAGAACAAAGCTACGCTATACAGTTATTATTCTGACGACAACGGCGCATCCTGGAAGCCTGGCGGAGAGGTCCCCAACACTACCGGTATTATTACCCAGGAACCAGGCGTTACCGAGCTCAAAGACGGGCGCATCATGATGTACATCCGGGCCAGCGGAGGAAAACAGCAGCTTTCCTATTCTTCCGATAAAGGTGAAACCTGGAGTCATATTGAAGCGAGCAATATCAGCTCTCCCCTATCCCCAGCCACTATTGCACGCATTCCGGGATCAGGTGACCTGCTCCTTGTATGGAACAATAACGACGGAAGTATCCCCGCTATTAAAGATAAAAGGACACCCTTAACAACAGCAATTTCAAAAGACGAGGGGAAAACCTGGCAGCATATTAAAAATATTGAAACTGATCCGGATGGCTGGTACTGTTACATCGCGATTCATTTTCACAAAAAGGATGTCCTGCTGGGTTACTGCGCCGGAAGCCAGGAAAAGAAAACGCACCTGTCTGTCACCAACCTTACCCGTATTAATCAAAAATGGCTTTATCAGAAATAAACAATCCTTCTTCAGCACAACGAAGGGATTTCCTGAAAACGACGGGAAAGGCCGTTCTGGCTACTGCTTTGGCTCCGTTTTTACCTTATGGTTCACAGGCAGCAGTGGAAAGGAAATCATCCTCAGGTGCTTCCGGTGATCTGGAAAAGATCAGCGCATTGCTCGATAAAAAGGAACCTAATATCTGGCTGTTCACCGGCGACAGCATTACCCATGGCGTGAAACATACGCATGGAGAGCGGTCGTACCCTGAAATTTTTCAGGAACGTGTGAGGTATGAAATCCGGCGGTACCGCGATGTGGTCATTAATACCGGAATCAGCGGGCATACGACGGAAAACCTGTTGCAGGATTTTGACTGGCGGGTCAGTCACTTCAGGCCGTCGGTGGTTTCGTTCATGCTCGGAACCAACGATTGCGCCAGACAAAAAGTGCTTCCGGAGACTTACTATCAGAACCTCAGAACACTGGTGAGCAAAATCAGAAGTATGGATGCCGTACCGGTGATGCACACTCCCAACACCATTATTTCTGAGAAAGCCCCTGAAAGGCAGTCCTTGCCGGATTATATTACGCTTATCCGTCAGGTAGCATTGGAAGATGGTGTTATCGTGGTGGATAACTATAAGCACTGGTACCAAACCGATGAAGTAACCGTACACGGTAAATGGCTGAATGACGCTCTTCACCCCAACGGTACCGGGCACAGGGAAATAGCGCATGAACTCTTTAAGTCCCTGGGAATTTTCGACCCGAACGATCCCACCTGCGGCGCGCCCTATTACGAAGGAGACCATTAGCTTAAAACCTGTTATTATCACCGGTAAACGGAATATTATAAAATGAAGAGACATGCCGTCAGGTATTTTACCCGTTACATATCCTTGGAAAATAGTGATCAAATCCTGAATTGAAATGAAAAAAACAGTCATTATTACCGGTGCTGCCGGAGGAATAGGCCGGGCAACATGTCTGCAATTTGCTGAAGCAGGATATCAGGTCGTTGCTTCGGATATACAGATAACCGAACTGGAAAAACTGGCGCAGGACTTAAAAAGCATGCAGGCCGGTTTTCTCATTTCAGAAGGCAATCTTGAGGACCCGGATTACTGGCAGCGACTTATTGCCGACACCCTTTCCCGTTTCGGAAGCATTGACGTACTGGTTAATAACGCAGCATGGAGAGTGAGCGGTTCTGCAAGGACACAAACCCTCGAAACCTGGGAACGCACCCTGCGTGTCTGCCTTACCGCCCCGGTTTTCCTGACTCAGCAGGCCGCCGCGGTGATGGAAAAGCAAGGAAAAGGTGGTGTAGTGGTGAATATTTCCAGTATGATGGCAGCACGGCCATCCGGCCTTGTTCCCGGGTATATAGCGGCCAAAGGTGCCATTGAAAGCCTTACCAAAGAACTGGCTGTCACCTACGGCAGGCAGGGCATCCGTGTGGTGGGTGTGGCTCCGGGCTATATTGAAACCCCCTTGAGTAATGATTATACCGACCAGTCCGGTGAGAACATAAGCCAAAAACTGATTGATCACCTGGTTGACTTCGTTCCGGCTAACCGTGGAGGAAAACCGGAGGAAATTGCACAGGCCATTGTATGGTTAAGCTCTGACGGAGCCGGTTATATTTCAGGAACAACGCTTCTGGTCGATGGAGGATTTACGCCTAATTTCAATGCTTATTCCATTAAACATCTTCAATACCCGGAAGAATTCTGAATACCATCCTGAAAATATCAGCTTTGGATACAAAATGTGCCCTGAGGAAAATCCGTAATCATTTTTCAACATCAAAGTCATTCTAAAAAATCATCCCATATCAAACCATTCCATTCTTATGAGTAATCAGATTTTTCAGGGTGTCTGGCCCGCCTTATTCACACCGGTTCAGGAAGACGGGAGTCTGAATGAAAAAGAACTTGAAAAACTGCTTGAACTGATGATTCAGCAACAGGTGGGCGGTATTTATCTGCTGGGTTCAACAGGACAAGGCTTTCTGTTTTCAGAAGAACAGCGCAGGCATATAGCCCGTACCACGCTGGAAATCACGAACAGTCGCATTCCGGTCATGGTGCAGGTTGGCGCGATGAATACAGAAGAGTCCGTTCGTCTGGCGCAGGATGCCGTACAACACGGAGCCGACGGGATTTCATCTGTAGGTCCGATTTACTATGGAGCTTCTGCCAATATGGCCTTTGAACACTACAGACGAATTGCCACTGCTACGGATGCACCGTTTTTCCCTTATCAGATCGGGAACGCCGCCAATGATGAAGTCATCCGGAGACTGCTGGAACTCCCCCAGGTACGCGGCATGAAATTAACCACCGACCGGTTACTCGAAATATGTGACATTAAGCTCAGATCCGGAGAACAATGGCAGCTCTTCAGCGGGGCGGATGAACTGATGTGTCAGGCCGCTATCTGCGGTACAGCAGGCGCTATTGGCAGTTTTTACAATCTGTTTCCCGACACCTGCTCCTACATCCGCAAATCATTTCTTGAAGGTGAGGTTTTACAGGGTCAGGAGTTTATGCTCGCATTTCAGAAATTCATTTTCAAGGTATTACCTTACGTATGGTCGTTTATTGACCGGGCAATGCTATTGAAATACGGAATTAAAATCGGTTCCCCACGACCGCCCCTGCTTGCTCCCGAATTACCTTTAAGCGATGAAGAAATTTTGGAAATGATTAAGGAAATAGACACTTTTAATAAATCGGGTCAATAATTTTACCCGGATATTCAGTACAGAAAATACATTTAAATTGTATGAAACAAAAAACAATCATTACCGGGCCCAATGTACCCAAAAGCCATTTGCCATTTTCGGCAGGTATTATCTCAGGAGATCATCTGTTCGTCTCAGGACAAGCATCCGTAGATCTTAACGGTAAAATCATCACAGATACTTTTGCCGGAGAATGCCGTCGCTCATTTGATAACCTGAAGGCCATTGTTGAAGCAGCCGGGCTTACCCTGGACGATGCCGTGCAGGTAAGGAATTATGTAGCCAGGTCTGAGGATCTTGCCGAATTCAACGTCATTTACCGCGAATATTTTAATGAGCCTTATCCTGTCAGAACAACGCTTATCGGTTGTCTGGGAGATATACTGAAGTTTGAGGTAGACGCCGTTTTTTATGCGGGGAAATAAATAATACCAGTCAGTTGCAGGGATTGAGGCAGCAAAAGGCTGTCTCA
>JBEBXQ010000040.1:0-32193 GCA_040391535.1 Telluribacter sp.
AGTTGCTTTTCAGGGTCATGATATATTTTCGCTACTTTGATAAATTCATTCTTCAAATGAGCAAAACCTTCCTGACGGATGGTTTCGAGTAACTTATCCTTATTCTCAAAATATTCATAAACAATGGGAGGACTATATTCTATCAGATCAGCGATCTTTCTGATAGAGACAGAAGCCCAGCCTTCTTTCCGGGCTATTTCTTTAGATTTCGATAAGATGTCAGCTTTAACGCGCTTCTTTATTCTTTCCCTTCTCTCGACAATTCCCATTACAGATTAATTTGTATGATCAAAACAGAATGATTTGTTGATTCAGAGGAGGAGGTGATGTATTTTCCAAATACCGTATAAAAACCTTACATCGTAAGATTTTTACATTTACTAATCTACAAATATATGCTCATATTCGGATTCATTGTAACCCAACGCTACAATTTTTCCGTTTTCATCTTCTATCAGTGGTCTCTTAATTACTGAGGTTTTTTCCAGCATCAGGGCCTTTGCCGCATCAGCACTAACCACCTGATCCTTTTCTTCCTGTGTTAGGCTTCTCCAGGTGGTTCCGGCCTTATTGACCAGCTTATCCCATGCAACCTGCTTCAGCCATGCATTTATATGAGATTCACTAACCCCTTGCTTTTTATAATCGTGAAAGTCAAAAGTAATATTTCTGGAATTTAACCAGTCCCTGGATTTTTTTACCGAATTGCAGTTGGGTATTCCGTACATTTTATATTTCATCTGAAACCTGATTTAGGGATAATTCAAATACACCCAGCCATCAGATGCAGGGGTATACTACTCCAGTCTGATGGCTGACGAACAACAACTTTTAAACTTCTGATTCTGCTGCCACCATCTCCGGTTGGTCAGAGGCATTCATTTTATCATCATCCAGTTCTCCTTCCCAACGGGCAATCACCGCGGTAGCGAGACAGTTGCCGGTTACATTCACCGAAGTTCTGGCCATGTCCATCAGCTCATCAATACCCATG
This sequence comes from Telluribacter sp., assembly GCA_040391535.1. GTDB lineage: Bacteria > Bacteroidota > Bacteroidia > Cytophagales > Spirosomataceae > JBEBXQ01. The sequence continues at coordinate 995 of JBEBXQ010000040.1, forward strand.
ATCAGCAATACGGGCCATTCGGGCATACCGAAGTTTGAAACTGCACCTAACAGAATTACCAGCGTAGCACGGGGAATACCTGCGACCCCTTTACTGGTCAGCATCAGCAGGAATACCATTGCAATCTGCTGGCTGACCGGAAAATCAACACCCGCAGCCTGCGCCACAAATACCGTCGCCAATGCAAGGTACAGCGTAGAGCCATCCAGGTTAAAACTATAGCCGGTGGGCATAACAAAAGATACGATCTGACGTGGCACCCCGAATTTCTCCATCTTCTCCATTGCTTTTGGAAGGGCTGATTCAGAACTGGTAGTGGCAAATGCGATAGAGACCGGTTCAAATATGGTTTTGGCAAATTTCACAATATTGATTCTGCAGAAATACGCAATCGGAACCAATACCAGCAGAATAAAGGTAAGCAGCGCACAGTATAGCGTACCCAGCAGCATGGCAAGGTTCTTCAATACTTCAATGCCCATATGCCCTACTGTTTCGGCAATAGCAGCACCTACCCCGATCGGAGCGAAAAGCATAATGATTTTAGTGAACTTAAACATTATCTCCGCCAGGATTTCAATTCCGGAAACGAATTTCTGCTTCTTCTCGGAAGGAATAAGAGCAAGACTTACACCAAAAATCAGAGAGAACACTACAATTTGCAAAACCTCGCCGTGATAGATGGATTTAGCGATATTTTCAGGGAAGGAATGTAATATTACATCCTGCCAGCCCTGCTGCTGCACAGAGGGAAGTGCTTCAGTAAACGTATCGGGCGGAAACAGCCCTTCACCCGGTTTGAACCAGTTGGCAAATACCAGTCCGATGACCAGAGCAACTGTGGTAACTAATTCAAAATATAAAAGTGATTTCCATCCCATACGACCTACCTGCTTGAGGTCAGAATGGCCTGCAATTCCTGCTACCAGCGTCGCAAACAGCAGCGGAGCTATGATCGTTTTGATCATTTGCAGGAATATTTTTCTCAGAAATGACAGATTGGTAGCTATTTCAGGGTAATCATACCCTATAGCAGTACCCACCAGCATGGAAATAAGAATAGAAGTGGTAAGATTCTTTTTTACAAAAGCATAAACGATCAATCCTGTCAGGGCCAACCAACGAAATACAAATAATACAGTTTCGGGAAACTGCACCAGATCGTAAGCATGAAGAAGAGAGGTTATTATAGTAAGAGAAATCAGAATCCAATTGAAAATTGTCAGAGTTTTCCGCATATGCAAGTTATATTGTTGAATTTAGTGATCAATTCTGGTAAACTTAGAAAAAAAATAGCTAAAGCCTCAGAAAAAATAATGTTAACTTCAGGGAAAGCCGTATTCTGCCTGATACGTACTGCATTTTAGCCATAAATCTGTAGGTATTGTACATTATTTATCCTACTTTGCCTGAAATGTACTCTGATCATTCACCTGCTTTCTAAACCCTGTATTATTATGCTACCGAAACATCTTCTTCTTGAAAAGGAACTGGAATCCATATTCCTCCACAAATTCCCTCCCTTTCCGGAAACCACAAAAGACTTTTTCGTCAGATATGGCCCTTACATTCTTCTTGTACTGGCCGTCATTGCTGTCTTTGGTCTGCTGACTGCTTTTGGTATTCTGGGAGGAATGTCAATTGCGTCTATAGCTACTGCAAGCTGGGGAGGTATTGTTTTTACAGCATGGATCGCCATCGGGCTCTCACTGGTGAGCCTGCTGTTATTTTTCCTTGCCTTTACCCCTTTGAAAAACCGCCAGCGTAAAGGCTGGGAATACCTTTATTACTCGGTACTGATCTCGTTAACCGCTAACCTGATTACCCTGAGTATTTTCAGCCTGATTATTTCGGGCATATTATGGTTTTGGGTACTTTTTCAGATAAGAGACCGGTATATCTGATTCGGGTTTGATCCATCTGAAAGGTGGCTGTCCCGGGGGATGAAGTAAAATCCCGGGACAGCCACCTTTTTTTGCCACTAATCACTGAAAAACCTTATTTTATCACTTGGTTTTGTATTTACAGGCATTCCTGTGCATTTTTGAGGATAAAAACATTTCGTATGAACATTCTTGAAACCCACCATATCGTTAAGGATTACGCTCAGCACAGAGCGCTCGATGACGTTTCTCTGACTATTCCTACCGGGAGCATCTACGGGCTTCTGGGCCCTAACGGTGCGGGAAAGACCTCCCTAATAAGGATTATCAACCAAATCACCGCTCCTGACCAGGGGCAGGTCATATTCGACGGGGAACCCTTACAACAGAAACATATCCGGCAGATCGGATATTTACCTGAAGAACGCGGACTCTATAAGAAGATGAAAGTCGGAGAACAGCTGCTTTATCTGGCCCAACTCAAAGGACTGGGGAAAAAGGAGGCTATGGATAAGCTGAAAGAATGGTTTATCAAATTTGATATAAAAACGTGGTGGGACAAAAATGTGGCAGATCTTTCGAAAGGAATGCAGCAAAAAGTCCAGTTTGTATCAACAGTACTTCACGAACCGAAACTGATTATCCTTGACGAACCATTTTCAGGATTTGACCCTATCAACGCCAACCTGATCAGGGACGAAATTCTGGAACTGAAAGCCCGGGGCAGCACTATCATTTTTTCTACTCACCGTATGGAAACAGTTGAGGAACTCTGCGATTATATAGCACTGATAGACAAATCAAGAAAAATCCTGGAAGGGCCCAAAGAACAGATCAAAAGACAATTTACCGACAATACTTACCGTATGGAATTTATAGGTGATCCCCTGCTGATTCCTTCGGTTTACAATCCGAAAATCACTTCTTCGGAAAATGCTGAATATCAAAGTGTCAATATTCATCTGCCCGATCAGCTGACGGTTAATCAGATGCTGGCTGATCTGCTTAATTTAGTAGAGATCCGTTCCTTCAGAGAGAATATACCGAATATGAATCAGATATTTGTTTCATCAGTGGGCCGTATTCCCGAACATTGATTACTTCTGTTATTTACTGAAATATTTCCATATATGAAAAATATTTTCCTTGTTTTACAACGCGAATACCTGGTCAGGGTTAAGAAGAAGTCATTCATTATCATGACACTTCTCACTCCTTTGCTGATGGTCGCTTTTTACGGATTTGTGATCTGGGCGGCTGTTGGCAGTATTGACACCAAGCATATCGATATCCTGGATGAAAGCGGACTTTTTACAGGTGAATTCAAAGATACCGAATCCCTGAAATTCAACTATCTCACCAGCTCAGTTGATGCCGCCAAAGCAACGCTTAAAAACAGTGATGCCAGTGCTTTGGTGGTAATCCCCGAAGATATTCTCACCAATCCGAAAAACCTGAAAATTTATGCAGAAAAGAATGTCAGCCTTGACCTGAAATCCTCCATTGAAAATGTTATTGAGCGGCAGATTGAAAATATCAAATTAACAGAAGCGGGCATTACCCGGAAAATTCTGGAAGATTCGAGAGTAAACGTAAGCTCGCAGACGATCAGTATCAGTGAAGGTGTGGAGCAAGCCAGCAGTTCAGCTGCGGCAACGATTATCGGGGGTGTATGTGCCTTCCTGATCTATCTGACGCTGATTATTTATGGTACGCAGGTTATGCGTGGAGTGACCGAAGAAAAAACCAGCAGGATTGTCGAAGTGATTATTTCTTCTATAAAACCTATGCATCTGATGATGGGTAAAATCCTCGGCGTGGCGCTAGTAGGACTTACTCAATTTGTATTATGGATTATTTTTACGGTCGGACTGGTCACAGCCACTACTGCTATTTTTGCTGATAAAATGCCCGCTGACACCGAACAGGCCGTACGTGCAGCACAGGATATTCAAAAACAGACCAATCCGGCAGCGGCACAATTTACCCAGCAGGCTGACAATCCGGTTGCAGATATCAAACACGCTATTGACGGCCTGAATATACCCCTGATTATCGGCGCGTTCCTGTTCTATTTTCTGGGAGGATATCTTTTATACAGTGCACTATTCGGCGCCATTGGCGCGGCGGTGGACAACGACTCTGATACACAGCAATTTGTATTCCCGATCATGATGCCTATCATCATGTCTATTGCTATCGCTCAGTTTGTGATACGCGAACCCGACGGCCCGATGGCTTTCTGGACGTCCATGATTCCGTTTACTTCGCCGGTTATTATGATGATCAGGATTCCTTTCGGAGTACCGGTTTGGGAGCTTGCCCTGTCGATGTTCCTGTTAGTCATTGGATTCATAGGTACCATCTGGATCGCATCCAGAATATACCGTATCGGTATCCTGATGTACGGCAAGAAAATAACCTACAAAGAGCTGGGGAAATGGCTATTCTATAAACCCTGAAGCAGTATCGGATAATCATTTAACCTGACTAGTGAATCAAAGTGATTCACTAGTCAGGCTAAATGATTCTTAATTTACAGGCTTCCGGTTTTTCCGCCATCCACCGGAATATTGATTCCACTGATACTGCCGGCAGCCGGTGAACACAAAAATGCCACGGCTGCGGCCACTTCTTCCGCTTCTGCAAAGCGCCCAACCGGAATATCTTTTTGCAGTGTTTCCTCAATTTCACGTTCTGATGTACCTGAGGCTTCCGCTCTCATCCCCACTACAGCATCCAGTCTTGCTGTTTTTGTATATCCGGGCAGAACATTGTTAACAGTAATGCCGTCTTTTCCCAATTCGAGCGATAAGGTTTTAGCCCAGTTAGCTACTGCTGCACGGATGGTATTGGATACACCCAGTCCCACAATAGGTTGCTTCACAGAGGTGCTGATAATATTCACAATGCGGCCAAAACCTGCTTCCTTCATCGAGGGTACTACCGCCTGTACCAGCTGATGGTTGTTGATCAGATGCATTTCAAAAGTTTTCAGGAACGCACTGGTTTCGGCCTCAATAATCGGTCCTCCGGCCGGCCCGCCTGTATTATTGACCAGAATATGAACTTCCGGCACCAGTCGCAGATAATTATCAATGGCTTCCTTCACCTGCCTGCTGTCGGAAAAATCGGCAACTACATAGCGGTGCAGCTGGCCTTTTGAAATATCCAGATTATCAAGTGCAGCTGCCAGGCTTTCCTCATTCCGTGCCATCAGCGTCACGTTGGCGCCCAGCAATGCAAGCTCCACTGCAGTTGCATAGCCAATGCCCTGTGTACTTCCACAAACCAGGGCGGTTTTTCCCGAAAGGTCAAGATTCATATCTACTTTTGATCATTTAGTTTAAAACAATGGCCGTAAGTTACTAAAAAGAGATATTTAAACAATTCCGGTATTTTTCAGTCCGCAATCACGTATATTTATATTTTTGTCTGTTACTAATCAAACACAGGGTTATTACCTTACCGGTATTTTATGAAAAAAATATTCCGCATACTTTGTCTTTGCGCACCTGTAGCGCTTACGGGCTTGTCCTGCCAGTCATCCAGTGAGTCTGATACACAAAAGGAGGAATGGATATCCCTTTTCAACGGTAAAAATATTGATGACTGGTTTGTAAAAATCCACCATCATGAAACAGGCGATAACTATGGAGATACTTTCCGGGTGGCCGACAGCACTATCCAGGTAAGGTATGACCAGTATGATGAATTTAACGAGCGTTACGGGCATTTGTATTACAAAACGCCTTACTCCTATTATCATCTGAAAATGGAGTATCATTTTACCGGTGAATGGCGAAAAGATGCACCCGATTATACGCAGCTCAACAGCGGAGTCATGTATCATTCCCAGGATCCTCATACCATGCCCAAAGAACAGGACTGGCCCATTTCAGTCGAAATGCAGTTTCTGGCCGGTCTGGGTGACGGAAAGCCGCGGCCTACCGGCAACATGTGCTCACCAGGGACACACATCGTCTATAATGGTGATCTGGATACCCGTCATTGTATCAGTTCTTCGTCAAACACTTATGATGCAGATGAGTGGGTAAGTGCCGAGCTGATCGTTCTGGGCAGCGAGGCCGTTGTGCATATTATCAATGGTGATACCGTACTGAAATATACACAGCCACAAATTGGCGGACCTGTTGTGAACCGCTTTGATCCTGAACAAAAGCAGGACGGGAAATTACTGGAAAAAGGATTTATTGCGTTACAGAGTGAGGGGCAACCTATTGATTTCAGAAATATCCGCCTGCTGAATCTCGAAGGCTGCTCTCAGGCCGATTCGCCGTATTATGAGAATTATTACAAAAAACTCAAAGAATGAATTATTCACACCGTTTCCTTCACATTTTTTTGTTTCTGTTATTTGCTTTCCCGGCTATTACTTCTTCAGGCCGGGTGAATGGCCAGACAAAACCCTGTGAAACCGGGCCCAATATTATGAAAGTCATGGATGTAACACCCACATCCATGACCTTTGTTTTTCATGGTGTCAATGTATTTAAATTAAAATGGAGTATTTCGGGTACCAGGACCCTGGCTCAGGGAGTGGTTGAGCCTTCCAGTCCTTATATCCCCATCAGTTTCAATCAGCTTGCCTCCGGAAACTACCTCCTCCGGCTGGAAGGAATCAATTGCACCGGCAGCAGTACACTCAAATTCACTATTCCGCAGTCCGTTACCCGTAACAATACCGCTTCAGTTAGACAGGCTTCTTCTCAGTCTGTAGCACCGAGAGTAGTAACAAGAGGCCTCGACAGCCAGATCAATATCCAGATTACCGGATCTTCAGAAAACTGGATACTGAACGACCTCACCGAGCTTGAACAACCTGAAGGCTATGAATGGTGGTATTTTATTGGTGGCCATATTGTCAAAACATCAACTCCTCTGAAAAATTACCCCTATCAGTCCAATGCCCCCTTACGGGTTTTAAAACTGGCTGGAAAAAAAGGGCTGAAATCATTTTCCTACTGGGGCGATGAAATCTGGCAGGATAAACACGCCGGGTGGACAATGCCCGGAAACTCCACTGCCGCTTTTGCCACGTTTGTATTCACCGGAAACAATTTACCTGCGGGAGGTCAGAAAACAGGCCAGCAGGTATCTTTTATCAATCCGGTCCCGAAAGATTATTTCCCTGATGGATTCCTGCAATGGGCAGAGCGGTTTCCGGCCGTGCATATGCCCAAAGGACATATCTATCATTTAAGAAAATCACAAAAAAAATGGTCGTATCAGATGCTGCTCAATAAGGGCATTACGCATCTGAGTAATTACGACTTGCCGTGGGACGACCATAACGAAGTCATCAGGCTGCGTAACCTTGGCATTACCTATAATGATGTTCCCAATAACATAACCATTTTCAATCTTCCTGACTCCGGCACTGATAACTGGGTTAGTCCGAGCTTGAATAAACGTCACTTCCCCAATGGCTTGTTTGATGAAAAGACAGCCAGGCAAAAAGCGCGCGAAACAGATGCCGAGCATTATTTATGGATTGGCCAGACAGAAGAGAATTCAGCATATGTGCCCGCAGATGAGCCGATGTGGGGCTGGTTTTATGACGAACTGAAAAAACGTTATGAACAAAAATCGAAGGAGTCTGGTAAACCTTATTACATCGCGCATAATTACTTCTGGATCGGCCAGCCGGATGCGTTTGTTCTGGGACAGACCAGCCGTGAAAAATCAAAGGCTTTATATACCGGCAAACTACCTGAGACGCGCTATAGCCCGGGAAGGACACTGGCCAGCACCAACCTTATCGTGGAAGGTGCCTACATCAATACACCTGACCAGGGATTACAGCTTTACCGTGTATTACACAAGCTGAATATGTTTAAAAAGATGGGTTTTGCCGGTGGTGTTTTTGCCTTCGGCGTTCATGAATGGAGACCCAATAATTTTTACCGTATCGATCTGGAAGGAGAAGGTACACTTTACCGTCAGGACAAGTTTCCGGTTGATCCCGGTTATCTGATTTCTTTGTCATTTCTCTCTCAGGTTTATGGAAAAGCCTTCTTTGAATGGGGTTCTCAAACCTCCGCCTCGGATCAGAAAAAACCGATGCATCCTGATATGCTGGATGCTGACAAATGGTATCCTGCAGGCTCCACTCAACCACAGGCATTTCCATGGATTTCACAGTCCGACTACTATGGTATATACACAGGCAGTTCCGATTTCATCCACATGGGAGCCTACCTTTATTCAGAAACTTTTGCGAAAGTCGATGACGCGACTCTGCAATATTGCCGTTTCAGAGTCAACAATGGAAAATGGATTGAACCTGCCAAAGACGGATCTGATGTAGTAGACGCTCATTTCGACAACCGACCTATCGTAGGCACTAAAATCAAAGGCAATAAAGCCGCAGTCTTTTACATTAACCCTTATGATAATGCCACTAAAAAGCAACTGGAATTCCAGTTGCCGGGCCGGTCAGAAGTTTACAGGACAACCGTATCCGGAAGTGGTGTTCATGCCGTAATTTTTGATTTATAAAACATTTTATCCATTCAACCTAAACAGTAAGAACCATGTCCTTTACCCGAAGAAAATTCATTTTGAGCAGTGCGGGCGCGGTGGCAACAGCCGCCTTTTCTCCACTGGCAATAAGCCGCACGAAAGCTAAGGAAAAACTGGGTGTAGCACTGGTAGGCCTGGGCTATTACAGCACAGACCTTCTGGCACCTGCCCTTCAGTTAACCAAACATTGCGAACTGAAAGGTATTGTTACCGGTACGCCATCCAAAGCCGAGGCCTGGAAGAAGAAATATAATATTCCGGATAAGAACATTTACACCTACCAGACTTTTGACCAGATAGCCAATAATCCTGACATTGATATTGTATATATTGTATTACCTCCTTTTATGCACGAGGAATATGTAATCAGGGGAGCCAAAGCCGGCAAGCATGTTTTTTGTGAAAAGCCGATGGCTATGACAGCCAGAGAATGTGAAAATATGATCAAAGCCTGCAAAGACAATAAACAGAAACTGGCGATCGGATACCGTTGCCAGCATGATCCTAACACGCAGGCTTATATGAAAATAGCGAAAGATCAATCATTGGGGAAAGTTCGGATGATTCATTCCAGTGCAGGGTATGTCGACAATCGTACTACTCACTGGAAGCAAATCAAAGCCCACGGAGGTGGTGTAATGTATGATATGGGTGTATACGCCTTGCAGGGGGCACGCCTGGCGGCGGGAGAAGAACCATCACTGGTTACAGCACAGCATTTGACAAACCGTCCTGAAATATATAAAGAAGTGGACGAAACCACACTTTTTCAGTTGCACTTCCCGGGTGGTGCCATTGCCAGCTGTACCACCAGCTTTGGTATCAATACCAATTTTCTGAAAGTGAATTACGAAAAGGGCTCACTGCATATGGATCCGTTTACCTCTTATCGCGGCAATAAGGGTATCAGTACATTGGGTGAAATTAATTTTCCGCTCGATAATCAGCAGGCGAAACAGATGGATGATGATGCTCTTGCCATTAAAAATGGCCAGGACCTGATTGTGCCCGGAGAAGAAGGTTTAAGAGATATCCGTATCGTGGAAGCTATTTATCAGGCGGCACGTACAGGAAAAGCTGTAAATTTGTGAAAATTTTATTGATTCACTAATTACAACTGTACCGATGGCTTCTGCCGGAACTGATATTGACTTAGCTAAAACTTTACTTGACGAGGGCAAACTGGTAGCAATTCCTACCGAAACGGTGTACGGACTTGCGGGAAATGCACTTAACGGGGAGGCCGCGCTTTCTATCTTCAAAACAAAGAACCGGCCTTCTTTTGACCCGTTGATTATTCATATCGGTTCTGTGGACCAGCTGTCAAAATGGGTGACTGCCCTTCCTGAAAAAGCAAAAAAACTAGCGGAAAATTTCTGGCCCGGGCCGCTAACATTACTATTACCCAAGAGCAGCCTTATTCCTGATATTGTTACCTCAGGACTTAAAGAAGTAGCCATCAGAATTCCGGACCATCCGCTTACAAGAGCACTGCTCAATCAGCTCGACTTTCCACTGGCAGCTCCCAGTGCCAATCCGTTTGGCTATATCAGTCCTACTACGGCTGCGCACGTAAACGAGCAACTTGGTGATAAGATTGCCTATATTCTGGATGGCGGCGCGTGTACGGTTGGTGTAGAATCCACTATTATCGGCTTTCCTGATGATGTCCCTACTTTATACAGAAAGGGAGGGCTGCCTCTGGAAGAAATCGAAAAAATAATCGGAAAAGTAGAAACCCTTCCTCACTCTTCCTCCAACCCTAAAGCACCGGGTATGCTGAAGAGCCATTATGCTCCCGGAAAACCATTCTACCTTGCCACACGTGAAAAAATGCTGAAAGCAGACCGGAATAAAACCGCGTTTCTTTTATTCGGCAACCCGCTGGATGATCTTTTACCGGAAAAACAACTGCTGTTAAGCCCTGAACGTAATTTGCAGGAAGCCGCAAGAAACCTTTTCAGTTACCTTCGAAAACTCGATGCTACTCCTGACACCACGGAAATATATGCAGAACTGGTGCCGGACGAAGGTCTCGGACGCGCCATCAACGACCGGCTCAGACGTGCGGCAGCACAATAAGCAGCATTACTGGAAAAATTTAGGATAAAAATTCATCAGAAAAACCTCTTCAGTAGAGCGTGTCATAGCAGTATACAGCCAGCGGACAAAATCTTCATTTATCTGGTCTTCAGGCAAATACCCCTGATCGATAAATACGGCACTCCATTGTCCACCCTGTGACTTATGACAGGTCAGGGCATACGAGAACTTCACCTGTAAAGCATTCAGAAACGGGTCTTTCCGGATGGCGTCCAGTTTCTGCTTTTTAGTTTTCAGGTGCTGATAATCTTCCGAAACAGCTTCATATAACTGCTTATTCTCTGAAACGGATAAATTGGGAGATGAGGAATGGAGGGTATCCAGAAAAATTTTGGCTTCAAATTCAGGAATATTTTCATAATCTGTAAAGCGCAGGATGACATCGGCAAACCGGAAACCGTAGCGCTCTTCCGTTCGTTTTATTTTCAGTAATTCCACAAAATCCCCGTTGGCTATAAAACTGATGGGAGAGTCGTCGTCCAGCACCGAATAGTTATTACGAACCACCATCAGCCGGTCACCTGCATCAATTTCCTCTTCACAAAAATGGATAGCCCGGCGGATATATTCATTATACTGAACAGCCGACTTGTTGGAGCGGGTAATCAGAATGGTATTCTCTACGCCATATTTATCATAAGCATAGCGCAGGCCTTCCTCCAGTTTTTCACTGGTCATCCGGTAAATATCCCTGAACTTACTGGTCTCGATCTGAATAGCAGCACCTTCGGTACGCAGGACATCCCTTAATGTGGTCGCATTTTTCAGAATACCCGAATGCTCTTCCTGCCGCATGACTTCCGTCAGCTCTTCCTCAAAAACCGACATCAGAAAATGTTTTTCAAGGTAAAAGCGATCCAGTGCCGGACTTGAAATTTTACCCACAGGAGGCAGCTGAGCCGTATCCCCTACCAGCATCAGCTTATTACCCGGTTTGTCAAAAACATAATCGATCAGGTCGGCCAGCAGGCTTCTGCTGGCAAAATCAGATTCATCACTGATCATCGAAGCCTCATCTACGATAAATAGGGTGTTTTCACTGTAATTGGGCTGCAGTTCAAAAAGCAAGTGCCCGTTGGCATCCGAAGAAACTTTGTAAATCTTTTTATGGATCGTCAAAGCCACTTTTTTAGAGTAATTCGACATCACTTTCGCTGCCCTGCCGGTAGGTGCCAGCAGCACGGTTTTATAGCCAAATTGTGCAGCTGTTTTAATCACTGTGCTGATCAGGGTTGTTTTTCCGGTTCCGGCATATCCTTTCAGCAGAAAGCAGTCCCGGTAACGTTCAAGCCCTGCTTCTTCTATCAGGAAATCATCCATCTGATCAAAGAACAGATTTTGTCCGTTTGTTGGCCTGAAGGGAAATTTTTTCTTCAGCAGCTGGGATGGTTTTACCGGATTTTCATCCATGGTGGTATATAAATTTGGAAGTAACAGGAATACGATTGAACAATTATTATAAATTCAGCAAATAAATACTGGATTTTACCAAATCTATTACCTAAATTAGTTTTCACAAAGACTTTCCCCATAACCAAACCCACTAGCTATGCAGGTACACCATATTTTGACTGGAAAAAGTGTCAACGCACTTTGGTCCGTAGGACCGGAAACGACTGTTTTTGAAGCGCTGGAATTAATGTCCGTTAAAAATATCGGTGCTGTGCTGGTACTTAAAAACGATCAGCTTACCGGTATTTTTTCTGAGCGTGATTATGCCAGAAAAGTTATTCTGCAGGGAAGGGCTTCGCGGGACACACGCATTGGTGATGTCATGACCACTGCGGTGATAACCGTTACTCCCAATCAGAAAATCGAAGAATGTATGCAGCTGATGTCTGATCTGCATATCCGCCATCTTCCGGTTGTGGAGGCGGGTAATTTAAAGGGGATTATTTCGATCAATGATATCGTAACTGCGATTATCCGCGACCAGAAAGCAAGGATTCAGTCACTGGAAAGTTATATTTCAGGTGCACCCTACTAGGTAACGGCACTTCCCGGACATAATACTTTTGCTTGGTTTATCCCGTTCGTTATATTTGCAGGCATTTTAAACGACCACAACACTTGGATACAATCAGAGAGGAAGTTTCCCGGCAATACAGTAAAAAACTCAGGGTCCGGGTTTCGGGAATATGTGAAATAGACGAAAAGTTCGTGATGATCCGTCATAGAGGTATTGGAAAAACCGATTCTTTCTGGGCACCTCCCGGCGGTGGCGTGGATTTTTCAGAAGGCGTCAAAGAAGCACTGAAAAGAGAGTTTCTGGAAGAAACCGGCCTTACGGTCGAAGTTCTGGAATTTTTATGTGTCAATGAGTTTTTATCTCCTCCTTTACATGCCATTGAGCTTTTCTTCCGGGTTCGGCCGCTTACCCATACGCTATGTCTGGGTACGGATCCTGAATTTCCTGATAACCGGCAGATTATTTCAGATTTACAACTGCTTACTTTTGAAGAAATCAAGAACTTCCCCTCCGAAGAAGTACATTCTCTGTTTAACACCTGTGCAACCAAAAATGATCTGTACCGGCAAAAAGGGTTTATAGATCATTTTTCACAGCTAAACGAAATAGCATTTGACTGAATTTGCCACATCCGCCAAAACCGACGCCGTTGCACTGACGGATCCGGCTCTGTTTGCCGCACATATTGAATACTGTACCTTGTGTATTGAAATTGATACGCATTATTTCCGGTTCTGTATTGTAGAAAACATCTCCAGCCAGTGCCGCTGGCTGGCCAGTTATCCTTTTCCGGAGCCGTTAAGCCGGAGCAGCTTGCTCAACGAACTCCGGAATATTATTGACAATCATCCGTTGCTGAGTATAACCACCTGGGGAAATATAGTAGTATCATTCCACTCCTTTGCTTTCACTTATATTCCGGCACCTCTGTTCAGAGCGGATCACGCTGAAGAATATCTGAAAATAATGCTGCCTCAGGTACAGCATCCGGAGGATGAAATATGTGAAGATAAACTGCGTATTATTGACGGTCATGCTGTTTTTACCGCACCTTCAGCTATTATCAACTGGTTTACTGAGCGTTACCCTGACAAAACCATCCGGTTTTGTCATTATACCGAGCCCCTGATTTATGCCACTATAACCGATAATTACCAGACCATTACGGGGCGGCGTGTGAATCTGCTTACCGATCATGGCCGGGCAACTGTCACAGTAGTGGATGGTCCGAAATTTATTTTCTGCAACAGTTTTCAGTTTACAACTCCGCAGGAACTCACTTATCTGATTTTATTTGTTATCAAGCAGCTGGATACCAATCCGGAAGACATCAGGCTGATTATCAATGGTGATACTTCTGCCGGCAGTCCGGAACACACTGAACTATCCCGTTTTTTTCCTCACCTTGAAATGGGTAAAAAACCGCAGTCCTTATCTTATAATCCCCGTATCAACGATGTGGAAGGCCATCGTTATGCAACCTTACTGAATACCTATTTTATGGTTTTTTAAAAAGGCCCCAACCATTCGTTTTCTTTTTAATCCAGGCTAAGTATCATTCCCGATGAATAAAACAGCGCTTTTTCCAGGTTCCTTTGACCCTTATACCCGCGGGCATCATGACATTGTTACCCGCGCGCTCAGTTTGTTTGATCATGTCATTATTGGTATTGGTAATAACGCCAGCAAAAAGCGTTATTTTCCGATAGAGTTAATGGAAGAGCTGATCAGATATACTTTCAAAAACGAACCCAGAGTCAGCGTGATAACCTATAACGACCTTACCGCCCGTGTCGCCCGTGAGTCAGGCGCGAAATTCCTGCTGAGGGGGTTGCGCAATACAACCGATTTTGAATATGAGAACGGCATTTCACAGGTAAACCGCTATGTGTACGAAGAAATTGAAACCGTATTTCTGATTACTTCTCCATCACTCGCTCCCATCAGCTCGAGCATTATCCGCGACCTGCACCGGTACGGACAGAATGTCGATGCGTTTTTGCCGTATACTTTACCGGACTCATCCCCTGACCCCTCTCATTGAAGGGTGCTGGTCAGCCACGATTTGCTTTTATGCGTAAAACCTTTTTTGTTGATGGCAGCCTGATCCATGATATACCTACCCTGTATGATGAAATTAACAGGGTGTTTATGGTCAGCGAAAACTGGAAGCTAGGTCCCAGCCTCGACGCCTTTAATGATATGCTGTATGGTGGCTACGGGGCAATTAAAGGTGATGAGCCTGTTGATCTGATCTGGCTGAATTTTGAGCAAAATAAAAAAGCACTGGGAATAGACACTACCCGAACCTGGTATCTTGAAAAACTAAAATCTCCTTCAGTCTTCAATTCAGAGCTTTTCATGCATAAACTTGAAGCGCTGGAAAACGGCACCGGCCAGACCTATTTTGATATACTGCTGGAAATCATTTCCGGACACAGAAATATAACACTGATACCGAGGTAGAACCGGACATATAAAAGCTCCTGTTCCGCGCTAATCAAACTTCAGGCACTGCTCACTCCCCATTTTTTTATCTCTATTATCAGGCGTTTAAAATAAATTGACATCATACGGAATGTCTGATCATCCGCAATTCCAGGTTAGCGGATTTAAATAGCCGGATGACCCAAATCTTCTGAAAACCATAAAAGTTCAATAACTTTAAAATTGCTTTGCCGCAACCTGCGCTCATAACGGTGAGTCCGCAGACAATTCCACAGGAATCCTATCATTATACAGGTAAATTTGTGCCAATGGAGATATTAATCATAGAAGATGATACGAGAGTCGCTGAACTCTTACAAAGAGGACTTCAGGAACAAGGTTTCTTCACTACCATTGCCTACGACGGGCTTTCGGGGAAAAAACTGATGCAGCAAAACGATTATGCCCTGATTATTACAGATATTATCCTGCCGAAAATGGATGGGCTTGATTTGTGTAAATATATCCGGGAAGCCAAACCCCACACCCCCATCATTATGCTGACTGCCCTGGGAACAACTGATGACAAGGTAGAAGGCTTTGACGCAGGTGCTGACGATTACCTGGTAAAACCATTTGAAATGCGGGAGCTTTTAGTACGTATCCGTGTATTACTCAAACGGCATACGCTGACAGCAAACCATTCAGGCAACATTTTAAAATATGCCGACCTGGAAATGAATGTACATACCAAAAGTGTAAAGCGTAACGGGAAAGAAATCAATCTTACGCCAAAAGAATTTAACTTTTTGGAATACATGCTTCAGAATCCCGAGCGAGTTTTATCAAGAACAGAAATTGCAGAGAAAGTATGGAACACTCATTTTGATACGGGAACGAATTTTATTGATGTCTACATCAATTACTTAAGAAAGAAAATAGAAAAAGGCTTTGACCGGAAACTTATTCATACCAAGTCGGGTATGGGCTTTATTTTGAAAACGGAATAATGAAAATCAGATCGCGCCTCACTTTATTATTTACATTCCTGACCGCTACGATCTTACTGGCATTTGCGGCCGTTATTTATTTTTCAACAAAAGAAAACAGAGAGAACGAATTTTATGCCGCTTTAAAGAAAGAAGCTATTACCAAAGCCAACCTTTACTTTCATGCAAAGGCTGATGCAAAAACCTTACAGGATATTTATCGTAACAACAGAGAAACTTTAAATGAAGTTGAAGTTGCCATATATGACCAGCGTTTTACACTGCTTTATCATGATGCAGCAGATATTGATTTTGTAAAAGAAACACCTGAAATGATAGACGATGTCTTTCAGAACAATGAAAAACATTTTTATCAGCATGACTGGCAGGTAATCGGACTGAAATATAAATTTAAAAATACAGATTACGTCATCATTGCCGCAGCGTATGACCAATATGGCTTCAACAAATTAAACAACCTGCTGAAAACCATTATTCTGGTCTTCATTATTTCAGTTTTATTCATCTACATAGCAGGAAGATATTTTTCCAGAAAAGCATTTGAACCTGTTCAGGAGATGAATGACAAAGTCAAAAATATTACGGCGTCCCATCTTGATTTACGCCTGAACAGTAATGGAAGCAAAGATGAACTGGATGCCCTTGCGGGCACGTTCAATGATATGCTGGATCGGCTGGAAAACTCTTTTGATGCCCAAAAAAACTTTGTCTCCAACATATCTCACGAATTGCGTACACCTCTTTCTGCTATCATTACGGAATTAGAACTTTCTGTAAGCAAAAACAGAAACACAGAGGAATATAAGGCTGCAATTCAGAATTCGCTGAAAGATGCAAAGAAACTGGTCCGCCTGTCCAACAGTTTACTCGATCTTGCCAAAGCCAGCTACGATCCTTCAGAAATTTCATTCAGAAGTGTTCGTATTGATGAGGTTTTATTAGACGCAAGGCAGCAGGTTCAGCGCGAAAATCCTGATTTTAAAATTGATATCCATTTCGGGGATAACTTTGAAAGCGACGATAAAATCTCCGTAAATGGAAATGAATACCTATTGAAAACGGCATTTTCCAATATTTTTGAAAATGGTTGTAAGTTCTCCCCCGATCATCAAAGCATCGTTTTAGTCCATTTTGATAATAGTAAAATCAAACTGCAGTTTTCTGATCATGGAATCGGCATTTCAGAAGTCGAATTGAAGCACATCTTTACACCATTCTATCGGGGAGAAAACAAAAAGTTTGCCGGCGGAAACGGTATTGGCCTGTCACTTACCCAAAAAATAATTCAGTTACATAACGGCACCATTGCGGTTTCATCATCCCGCTCCAGGGGGACGACCTTCACCGTCGAACTCAATAATATTCAGTATTTCTAATAAAATTCTAATTTTATTCTATCCATTCTCTAACCCTGTTTCCTACGAAGTCTATCGAATTTTGTGCCTGATTAAGTTTTCAGCCATGCCATTTCGATTCCGATATACATTAACAATCTTTCTCCTGATCACTTTTTGCTATCCGCTTAAAGCACAGGTAAAATACACCTTACACAAAGCCCTGCAAACCGCCAGAAGCCATAGTCCCATCCTCAGAAATGAAGCATTAAATGCAGGCATTATCCAGGCCGATATAATCACGGCAAAACTCCGTCCTGATCCTGTTTTAAGCAACGAAACATTACAATTACTGCAGCCTTCACAATTTCCGGCGCATACGGACTGGTATAACGGCCAAAACCGCCAAACCCTGTGGCAGTTAACAAAACGCTTTCAGGTTGCGGGTCAGCGCAGGTATAAAATTGACGTGGCGGGGCAATATATGGCTTTAACCGAAAAAAATTATTCCGAAACGGAAAGAAACCTTTTGTCGGAGGTGGCAGTCAAATGGCTGGAAGGATGGATGTCACAAAAACAACTGGATATAATTCTGGTCGCCAAAAACAATATTGACAGTCTGGTACTCACTAACCAGATCCGCCATCAAAATCAGGTGATTACCCAAACCGACTTATTCCGTACCGAACTACTGGCTAAACAATACGCCATGCAATATAAAACTGCCCAACAGCAAATCACTAATCATCAAAAGGAGTTAAAGTTTCTCCTGGGCGTAGAGGAAGACGTACTCATTGACACAACAGCTGATCTGCCTGCCTTACAGGGCAGTATTGACAGTTTATTCAGACGATCCCTTCGGCTGAGAGGCGATATTCAGGCAGCCCAGGCATCTGTTAATGTTTCAGAGAGTAACATTAAACTTCAAAAGTCCCTTTCCTTCCCTCAACCGGAATTAGGCCTGATCTGGAACCCGCAAAATTCAATTCAGTACTTAGGTATTTATGCGAATATCAACCTGCCGCTTTTTAACCGTAATCAGGGCGAAATCAAAAAATCGTATCTGCTGAAAGAACAAGCAGAACAGCAATTATCGATCCTGCAAACTCAGGTACAGTCTGAGATTACTATTGCTCTTGCCAACTATCAGCTGCAACAGCAGCAGCTTGAGAATTTCAGTTCAGTTTTGCAGCAATCACAAACGATTCTGGACAACGTAAAATATACGTACCTCAAAGGAGGAACAACCATCATAGATTTTCTCGAAGCGCAACGTAGCTGGCTGGAAACCAAACAACAATATTATGATGCTATGTACACCTATAGCAAAAGTTATATCCAATTGCTTTTCTCCACCGGCCTGATCAATCAATCAGCATTATGAAGATAAATATATTCCTCCTGTTCTCACTGTCAATCTTACTTGCGTCCTGCGAAGATGAAGAACAAAAAACAACGGAAACGCCTGCAACTCCCCTTGTAAGAGATAACGGTAATTCTATCATTTTTCCTGACATCGAAACCATTGCTTTCTTCAAAACAGAAAAAATCCACCGCAAACCGGCAGAGACCGAATTAACAGCACCTGGCAAAGTGGTTGCAACCGTTGTTCCGTCAACACAAGGAGCATCTCAAAACATTATCCTGTTTGATAATCCCGAACTGACAGGTAATTATACGCAGCTCATTCAACATCAGATCAACATTGCTCAAATTCAAAATATCAATATCCGGCAAAAACAACTTGAACTGGAAAGAACCCGGGATTTACTTTCTCACGGATCAGCCACAGGGCAGGATTTGTTAAATGCCCAAACAGCCTTATCCATGGAGCAAACCAGCCTGGAAAATGAAAAAGCGGCATTGATTGAACATGAAAGCAGACTGAAAGCAGCCGGTTTTAATCCTGAAACAGTACGCAAGGCAGATGCCGGAATAGCTTATATCATATGTGACATTCCGGAAAACCAAATCGGGGAAATCAGGGAAGGACAATCGTGTCATATTGCTTTTGCCGCATTTCCGAATGAAAAATTCACAGGTATAACAGATGCCGTGACGGACAGGATCGACAACATTACCCGAATGGCTAAAGTGAGAATTTCCATTCAAAACGCGTCCAATAAGTTCAGATCAGGCATGTTTGTTCATGTATCATTTGCCTTACAAACAGGTAATGCCCTCAGCGTTCACAAAACATCTTTAGTGACAGTTCAGGGTAGGCATTATGTGTTTGTGAAAAAATCCATCAACGCGTTTGAAAGAAGTGAAGTCCGGATCGATCAGCAGACCGGAGACAGAATACGCATTTTAAGCGGCCTTCAGGATGATGAAGAAATTGCTGTCGGAGGTGTAATGCAGCTCAAAGGATTATCTTTTGGTTACTGATTCCTTAAAGTGTGACCACGTATTTTCAAAAGCATAGCTGAGGATTATATCCTGCATATTCATTTCTCCGGATATACAGGCTCATCTTCCTGAGTACCAGTCCTGTTATTCACCGGATTAAGACAGCAATACAGGGCTTCCTTATTGTAAATCCACCATTAAGCACTACTTCAGTATGATTCAGAACCTCCTCCTGTTTTCTCTAAAGAATCGCTGGTTAGTTATCAGCGTCAGCATCCTGTTAATGAGTACAGGCTATTATTGTTTCACTCAACTCAAAATCGAGGCCTACCCTGACATTGCTGATACCAATGTTATCGTTGTAGCACAATACCAGGGCCGTGCAGCTGAAGAAGTAGAGCAACAGGTAACCGTTCCGATCGAAAGGGCGTTGCAGAATACTCCGAATATATTAGACCGCAGGAGCAGAACTATTTTCGGCTTATCAGTCGTGCAACTTACCTTCAAAGACGGTACAGACGATTATTTTGCAAGGCAGCAAGTGATGGAACGTCTGGCAACTGCCGAACTGCCCGCAGGTGTTGCGCCGGAACTGGCTCCGCTTTCCACAGCGGTAGGGGAAATTTTCCGTTATGTGGTGGAAGCCCCTTCTACATTTTCGCCTGTTCAATTACGGGATTTACAGGATTGGCTCATTAAACCTTACTTGCTTCAAACCGCAGGGATAGCAGATATTACAACCTTTGGCGGACCTCTGAAGCAATTTCAGATTCTGGCTTATCCTGATAAACTGCGTAAATATGAAATTACCCTGACTGAGGTAGAAAATGCCGTTTCCAGTAACAACTACAATACAGGGGGAGGTCTTATTGAACGTGGCGGACAAGGATTTGCTGTACGCGGTTTAGGAGCAATACAAAACATAACCGACATTGAGAATATCGTCATAAAATCCGAAAACGGAGTGCCTGTTTTTATAAGTGATGTGGCAAGCGTTGAACTTGCTCCGCCGCCACCCGGCGGAATTCTGGGTTATACCATCCCGGATGATAACATCCATGTCAATAATGGGATTGAAGGCATTGTTTTGCTTCGAAGATATGAGAACCCAAGTGAAGTGTTAGCCGAACTTAAGCAACGTATCAACGATTTACAGGAACATGAACTACCCGATGGTGTAAAGATCAGAACACTCTATGACCGGAGTTTTTTAATCGGTCACTCTTTGCATACAGTTGGAAAAACACTGTTTGAGGGGGTGAGTATAGTCATCATTATTCTGATTTTATTTTTGGGAAATATACGGACTGCTTTAGTCGTCGCATTGACTATTCCGTTTTCTTTGCTTTTCGCATTTATCATGATGCGCTTTACGGGGATTCCCGCTAATCTGCTTTCACTGGGAGCAATTGATTTTGGAATCATTGTGGATGGCGCCGTCGTAATGGCTGAACATCTGACGCGAAAATACCGGACAGCCACACCTGAAGAAAAGGAAAAGGGTATTGTACAGATCACTTTGCTTTCAGCACAGGAAGTTGGCCGCGAGATTTTCTTCTCCGTTACCATCATTGTACTGGCCTATATGCCTATACTGTTAATGACCCGCGTAGAAGGTAAGCTTTTCTCCCCCATGGCATTAACATTGGCTTTTGCCGTGGTCGGATCCATGCTGGCGGCCCTGACACTGATCCCTGTTCTGATTTCCTTTGTCTGTAACAAAGCCCTTTCTAATCCCGACAAGCCTTTTAAAGAGCCTGGGAACGTTGTGCTGGAGTTTGTTGAACATGTCTATGCCCGAACACTTTCACTGCTCTTAAAACATTATAAAAAAACCGTAATAATCGGGTTCGGGATAGTGCTGTCATTGATTTCATTGGGTTTGAAAATGGGAACCGAATTTTTACCGGAACTGGACGAAGGCTCCATTTTCCTGCGGGGGAATTTTCCTGCGGGCATCACTATTCAGGAGAATGCCGGATATGCTCCTGAAATCCGGCGTATGATCGCCCGGCATCCGCAAATTGAATTCGTCATTACCCAAACCGGCAGAAACGATGACGGCACAGATCCTTTCCCGGCAAACAGAAATGAAATCTTAGTGGGGTTGAAGGAATACGCGCTATGGAGCGATACTATTTCCAAAAAAGAACTGGTTCAGCAAATCCGTTCCGAATTGGAAAAAGAACTGCCCGGCGTAGCATTTACATCCGGACAACCTATTATTGATCAGGTCATGGAAATTGTAACAGGCAGTGCCGCCGATCTCGCCGTTTCCATAGTGGGTGAAGATTTAGTGATGATGCGAAGCAAAGCCGACAGCATTGCCGGCATTGTAAAATCAATGCATGGAAGCGCAGGTGTAAATATTGAGCAGGAAGGAACACAGTCACAACTTACTATACAGATAAACCGCAGATATGCCGCACGATATGGTATTAATGTTTCCGATATTCAAAATATAATTGAGGCTGCTATTGGTGGCAGGAACATTTCAGTGGTGTATGACGGCACCAAACGTTACGACATTGTTATACGTTACTTGCCGCAATTCCGGAATAGCATTGACGAAATTAAAAAACTGCTTGTACCCTCTCCTAACGGTGCCTTAATTCCCATGGAAGAACTGGCAGAGATCCGTTTTACCGAAGGACAAACAAACATTTACCGGTACAATAATAAAAGAATGATAACGGTAAGAACCAATATTACCGGCAGAGACCAGGGAGGATTTGTGAAAGAGTTACAGGAAAAAATAACAGATAAAATAACAATCCCGAAAGGATATGAGCTGGTCTATGGCGGACAGTACGAAAATCTGGAACGGGCGGGAAAACAATTGGCCCTGACGATCCCGTTAACATTGCTCATCGTCTTTGCATTGCTGTTTATGCTCTATAAAAATCTGATACATACCTTGATAACAACAAGTTGTGTTTTGTTTTCCTTAGCGGGGGGGATTATTTCCTTACTCATGAGAGGCTACTATTTCAATGTTTCCGCAGGTGTAGGTTTTGTATCCATTTCCGGAATTTCAGTAATGGCAGGCGTACTGTTGGTTTCAGCATTAAAGCGGGCAACCTCAGACAATGAAATTTCAAGATCCTTTGTTGGCAAAATAGCTGAAGAACAATTACGGGCGATACTCTCCATACTGATTTTAGCCATTCTCGGACTTATTCCGGCGGCCATCTCATCAGGTATCGGCTCTGACGTTCAACGTCCTCTGGCAACGGTTATCATCGGTGGTTTAACGAGTACATTGATTTTTGCACCATTACTCATTCCACCCTTATACTGGTGGAGCGGCAAAAAATAAGCGTGTATAAATGATCATAAAATGATGACTAAAATTACGGTTGGCCACCAGTATATGATAAGATTTGACTCCATGAAGAGGGAGACTTTAAACATAATACTCAACCGGTTTTTTTTCTCATTACCTGACAGATTATCAACACATAACCATACAGCTAAGAGGTCTTCCCGGACTTACAGAAAGTAATTCCATCGCTATGTTAATCCCTTGTTGTATGGCTAATCCTGTCCTGACTTCCACCCCTTCACCTCCTTCTTCAACTCCAGCATCATTTTCATTAATTGCGCCATATCGGGTTCTCCCGAAGGAATTTCACGGCTCAGAAAACTGTGGTATTTCCAGATCTCAATGACCTCCTCTGCCCTCACGGCATAGGGTTCATACAACGGATTAAACGATTTCAGCAATAAGCTGCCATCTGTATTGACGGTTACCTGCTTAAATACAAAATCCTGATCGCCTTTCAGAATCACAATACACGGCGTATCCGGCCGCAGGCTCATCCAGTCCGTTACGTATTGACCAATAATATCACTCCCGTCAGGAACAGGGAGCATAGAATCACCCGTTGTGGGAAACATACGGTAGGTATAACCATCAGAGAGAAACGGTAAAGAAAACCGGGGAAGACGCGCCAGGTACTCAGGATCAGAATAGCCATTGCGATACCCGGCTTTCGCTTTAACGGGTACATATTCGATATTTTCCCGGTTCTCCTTATCTACGGTAATCGCCAGTACCCTGATCCTGCTTCCCATCATGTAAACATCATTTCCGGCCTCCAGCTCGCGAAGCTGTAATTCTCCCAGCTTTGATAAATCCACCCTGAGCATACTGTCAATACTGATCCTGAAAAATTCTGAGAACGTAATGTAGTCCTCGGAACGCGGAGTTTTGGTCTGGCCGTTTTCAAGCGCATTCAACTTGGAGCGGGTTAACGACAACTTTTCAGCCAGTACCTCCTGACTGAGTTTCCGCCGTTCTCTCAGAAACCGGATATTCTCTGCAAAAAATATTTTTTGTCCGTTCATTTTTATTTTGTTATTATTATGATCAACATTTCGACACTAATCGTGTCAAATATAGAAAAAATAAAACAAACATGGAACGTCAAATTGTGCATTGCGATCTGGATACATTTGTTTGTATCGGTAGAGCGACAAATAAAACCGGAATGAATAGAGAAAGAAAGGATGAAACGGGACAGATATTCATCTTTCATCGGTTTTACGGAACTCCGTCATGATCAAGTTAACACCGTTTCCTGAAACCGAACGGTTTAATCATCATTATTCATATGTTCAGCTTTTTTGCAACAGAAAATAATAAATACTAGACAGGCTGTAATTTTTCCGGTCGCCAAATAGCACGGATGCCCGACACGTCCACTTGCTTCCTGGTCTGTGCAAGATCAAAATTTTCCTGTGTCCTTAACCAAAATTCTGCCGTGGTATTTGGAAACGCAGCTTCAAGCCTGACAGCCATTTCAGGCGTCAGTCTCTGCTTTCCGTTAATCAGTGCAGACAGCGTTTTACGGGTAGTTCCTAAACCTTTGGCGACTTCCTCCACTGTAAATTTATGCCCTGTTTCCTCACGCAATCCCTCTAAGGTTTCGCGGATTAATTCCCCCGGATGTGCCGGATCATTTAAAGCCATAAGTTCTCGTGTTTAATAATAATCTACATAGTCAACATCAATGGCGTTTCCTTTTTCAAAACGAAAAATGATACGCCAGTTCCCTGACACTCTGACAGAATAAAAACCTTTCAAATTACCTTTCAGAGTATGAAAGTAATAGCCAGGCTGATCCATCTGATCAGGTGATTCAGCCGCATCAAGACGGGTTAAAATCAACCTGATTTTGGACAGATGATTTTGTGGCAACTTCGACCGGTCGCCTTTTTCAGCATAAAGCCCCAATCCTTTATGTCGGTAACTGATAATCATAACATCAATATAACGCGAAACGTGTCAAGTGCCAGACATTTTTTTTCGTAACCATTATAATAACACTCCTGATCAAGATATCTCATTATCAGAAAAAGTCCCATCTCCTTCCCTTGCAACTCAGAAACCGGATATGCTCTGCAAAAAATATTTTTTGTCCGTTCATTTTTATTTTGTTATTATTATGATCAACATTTTGACACTATTTGTGTCAAATATAGAAAAAAATAAAACATCCATGGAACGTCAAATTGTGCATTGTGATCTGGATACATTTTTTGTATCGGTAGAGCGGTTGGCAAACCCGGAGCTAAAAGGCAAACCTGTGCTGATCGGGGGCAGCAGCGACCGGGGTGTAGTCGCCTCCTGCAGCTATGAAGCGCGGCAGTTTGGTATCCACAGTGCTATGCCCATGCGGCTGGCCCGGCAACTCTGTCCGGAAGCAATTCTGGTAAGGGGTGATATGGACCGCTACAGCAAATTCTCCAGGGAAGTCACGGAGATCATTTCAGAAAGCGCACCTCTGGTGGAAAAAACAAGTATTGATGAGCATTATATTGATGTAACCGGCATGGACCGTTTTTTTGGCTGCTGGAAATGGACACAGGAATTACGGCAGCGGATCATCCGGCAAACCGGCCTGCCTATCAGCTTCGGACTTTCATCCAGTAAGACGGTATCTAAAATCGCTACCGGAGAGGCCAAGCCCTGTGGTGAGCGACAGGTGAGTAATGGGACTGAAAAGTTTTTCCTGGCCCCGCTTTCGATCCGTAAAATTCCGATGGTAGGTGATAAGACCTATCTGCAATTGCGCAATATGGGTATTTCCAAAGTCAGTACACTTCAGCAAATGGAGGTCAAAACCATGCAGAAAGTATTGGGGGCGAATGGCATCAGTATCTGGAAAAAAGCGAACGGGATAGACCATTCACCGGTCATCCCCTATTCTGAAAAAAAGTCGGTCAGCAAGGAGCATACCTTTCAGGAAGACACCATTGAAATGGATCTGTTGAAGCAGGTTTTGTCACGGATGGTATATGAGCTCACTTTTGAATTGCGGAAAAACAAAAAACTTACCTCCTGCCTGACCCTCAAAATCCGTTACAGCAATTTCGATACGCATACCCGGCAGATCAGAATACCCTTTACCAGCTCTGAAAAAGTGATTATCCAACATATTCTGGAACTGTTTGATAAGCTGTATTCACGCCGTATGCTCATCCGGCTGATCGGCATACGGTTCGGGGATCTGCTCAACGGTGCTCACCAGATTGATCTGTTTGAAGATACGGAAACCGATCTTAACCTGTCGGCCGCGCTGGATAAGATCCGGATCCGGTACGGCATGGATGCCGTAAAGCGTGTTATTCATCTTGAAAAAGTTTCATCAGAAAAACCGGTTTCTCATGCTGATTAACCTCCATAGTCAATACAGCCTTCGCTATGGTACGCTGTCACTGAAAGAACTGGCACAAGGCATGATCGGCAATGGCTATGACACGGCAGTACTGACCGACATTAATAACAGCAGTGGGGTACTTGATTTTATCAGATTCTGTCAGCAGGATCCTGAACAATCCGGACTACCCGGAAAAATCAACGCACTGGCGGGTATGGAATACCGTAACGGTGACCAGCTGCTGTATATTGGCATTGCCCGGAACCCGGAAGGCTTCAGAGAACTGAATGAGTTAATGACCCATGCCAACCGGGAAAAACGGCCACTTCCTGCAACAGCCCCTGCATTCAACCATGTGTTTGTTGTCTATCCTTATGGTGTAAAAAAGGCAGATGAATTAACTGATAACGAATATACCGGTATCAGGATAGAGGACCTTAAGCGTATCATCAGGGAGCCTGTACAAAACCGGAAAAAATATGTCATACTGCATCCTGTTTCGTTTAATAAGGGGGATTACAGCTTCCATACCCAACTCAGGGCCATCGACCATAATCTCCTGATTTCTCAGCTTCAGCCGGAACAGCAAGGTCATGAAAATGAGTTTTTTATCCCCCGGCACGAGCTCCTCGATCATTTCCGGTATTTTCCGGAGATCATCCGTAATACAGAAAATCTGCTGGCACAATGCTCTTTCTCTTTTGATTTTGCGGAGATCAGAAACAAAAAAAACTTCACAGGGACACCGGGAGAAGACAGAAGTCTTCTGTATCAGCTTACACTGGAAGGCCTCCCACGCCGTTATCCGGCTAATCACCCCACAGCTATGGAGCGCATCCATAAAGAACTGGAGATCATCAGCAATAAGAAATTCGCCTCTTACTTCCTGATTACCGATGATATTTGCCGGTATGCCCGTTCAAAGAATTTTCACTATGTAGGCCGCGGCAGCGGGGCAAACAGCGTTGTGGCTTATTGTCTGGGGATTACCGATGTGTGCCCCATAGAGCTGGATTTGTATTTTGAGCGTTTTCTGAACCCCAAGCGGTCAGTAGCACCCGATTTTGACATTGATTTTGCATGGAACGAGCGGGATGAAATATACGATTATATTTTCCGGACCTACCCCAGGGGAAACGTGGCACTGATGGGTGCCATGAGTACTTTCCAGTCCCGTTCGATTGTCCGTGAGCTCGGAAAAATCTACGGACTGCCAAAAGGAGAAATTGACCGCCTGGTACACGAGCCGGAACATATGCTCAATAAAAATGAAATCACCCGCATGATTCTGGAGGTGCAGAAAAGGGTAACCAACGGTTTTGATGATTTCCCCAACCAGCGTACCATTCATGCAAGCGGGGTATTGATTTCCGAATTGCCTTTGACCTGTTATACAGCGCTGGATTACCCTCCCAAAGGACTACCCACCGCGCAGTTTGATATGCAGGTGGCAGAAGAAATTCATTTTGAAAAATTCGACATTCTGTCACAGAGAGGCATAGGGCATATTAAGGATTGCCGTGAAATTGTCAGGCAAAACCGTGGTATTGAGATCGACACCTCTACCCCTGAGCTTTTTTTCAAAGACCCCAATATTGCAGAGCAGCTCCGCTCTGCCAATACCATTGGCTGCTTTTATATCGAAAGCCCTGCTATGCGGCAACTGATCAGCAAGCTCAAATGTGACAATTACCTTACGCTGGTGGCTGCGTCATCGATTATCCGGCCCGGTGTAGCCTCCTCAGGGATGATGAAAGCGTATATCGAACGCCACCATCAACCCGAAAAGGCCGTCTACCCGCACCCGGTTTTTAAGCAGCAGCTGGAAGACACCTATGGTGTAATGGTCTATCAGGAGGATGTGATGAAGATCGGGCACCATTACGGCGGACTTGACCTGGCTGATGCCGACGTGCTGCGCAGGCTGATGTCCGGTAAAAGCCGTAAAGCGATGGAGTCGTTCGGTATCATCAGGAAGAAATTTTTTGACCACTGCCGGGAACAGCATTATCCGGAAGAAACATCAGCAGAGATATGGCGTCAGATGGAGTCCTTTGCCGGATATTCCTTCAATAAAGCCCATAGTGCTTCTTTTGCAGTGGAAAGTTATCAGAGCCTGTTCCTGAAAACCTATTATCCGCTGGAGTTTATGGTGAGTGTGCTGAATAATTACGGTGGGTTTTATCAGCGGAAAGTCTATGTCAATGAAGCCCGTCGCGCTGGCGGAAATATCTGCCTGCCGTGTATTAACAAAAGCCGGTATACTACTTCCATTGAAGGAAAAGACATTTACCTGGGTTTTGATTTTTTGCTTAATCTGGAAAACAGACTGGCCTTGTCCATCGTCAGGGAGCGCGACCAAAACGGGAGCTATACCAGCCTGGAAAATTTTGTCCTGCGTACCGGCGCCGGCCTGGAACAGCTGATCATACTGATACGCAGCGGAGCTTTCCGTTTTACCGGAACAGGCAAAAAAGAGTTGCTGTGGGAAGCACATCTGCTCGTCAACGGCACAAAGTACGAATCCGGCAGTTACCTTCTTTTTGAGAATACGTCAGGCAAACTTCAATTACCTCCTTTAGAAACATCACTGCTGGAAGACCTGTACGATGAAACAGAGCTGATCGGCTTTCCGGTTTCGGAAAGTATGTTTTCATTAGCCAAAAGCCCTTTCAGAGGTGAGGTATCCGCTGCTGGTCTTGCACAATATGAAGGTAAGACACTCCGTATAACAGGAGATCTTATTGCAAGTAAAACGGTACGTACCAAAAACGGCGGACTGATGAAATTCGGCACTTTCCTGGATGTCAACGGGGATTTTTTTGATACCGTCCACTTCCCCCCTTCCCTCAAAACCTATCCGCTCACGGGCAACGGACTTTACCTTATCCTCGGGAAAGTAGTACTCGATTTCGGATATCCCTCGCTGGAAGTTATCAAATGCGCCAAAATGCCTCTGAAAAGTGATCCCCGGAGTGTATGAGAGGAACAAATATTCACCGGTCTGTATACTCAGATTCATTTACTATTCCGATCACGAATTTCAATCGTTCAGCAAGGGTTCCTTTGGGAACTTCAATGACCTCATAGTTATATTTAAGATAGGCTGTTTTCATTTGCTGAAATGTAAACTCCGCCTCTTCCCAGGTTTGTTTTCTTTCATTGTCGTTTTCATAGATTTCTTTCCACGGAGGAAGAATGAACACCTTTTTATTGTATCGGTACTTCTCCGCAATTTTGCTGATTTCTTCAGAAAACGGAATGTTTTCCATATGCATATAGCAGAAAGTATCGATAATCCCTCTGTCAAAAAATACAGTTTCAGTACTATGATCAGCACTGACCTTTCTATAAGTCTGCAATGAGGCATTCAGCATAAGCTCCGCATAGAGGCTCTTGTCCTTCCATGGCAACCCGTCCCCGCCCGTCTCAACCTGCCGCTTAATAATACTCCGGGCTTCTTCATGAACAATCTGAAATCCGTATCTCTCCAATTCATTAATCAAGGCCGTTTTTCCAACACCCGGGCCTCCTGTTATCACATACCTATTCCGGTTCATTCTGATGGGTTCTTAACAGGGAATAATTATCGTTAATGATTATCAATGCCATCACCCGACGACCGGTGATGTTTGAAGACTTTCGCTGTCCGGCCGGGTTACTGTCCGGTTGTAATCAGCCTTCGGTCAGCAGGCCTGAAATACCATGAGACCACTGTCAGTACCAGAAGTAACACAGGAGGGAATATTTCACCTGCAGAACCTCCTGATGCGACATGCGAAATAATGGCACCGAACATATTGAAGAAAAAACCTGCATACGCCCATTCCTTCAGTAACGGAAACCTTGGAACAAGTACCGCTACCACCCCCAGCAATTTACTCACTCCTAGCATCGTCAGCAAATAAACCGGATACCCCAGCTGCGTCATCATATTTACCTCTTCTTCCATTTTAAGGATTTGTACGATGCCGGTAGAAAGCATTCCGAGTGATAACCAAAGGGTCGCAATCCAGTAGATGATTTTATTTCTCTTTGACATGATCTGTTACTTTAATTCGTTTAAGATTTTCTGAAGCCTGTTATGGGCCATGTTGATCCCCTTTGCAAAAGGTAACTGCAAAATCTGATCTCTGTCATCACCTGATTTGTAAATGACATGCATGGTCAGCTTGCTGGTATCGTGTGTCAGTGCTTCAAATTCCAGAAACTCGAGCTGCACAGGAAACGGGGTATTCTCCATTTCAAAAGTGCGCGTAATTTTCTGATCCGGAACAAACTCATGAATGACGCCATTTGCCCGAAACAATACATTCCCCTGAGCATCGCATGTCTCAAACCGGTACCCGCCATGATTCTCGTTTTCCAGCTTCAGTACTTTATTTCCCATCCACTGCTCCACAAGATCGGGTTCTGTGTATGCTTTGAACAGCAACTCAACAGGTAAGTCGAAGTCGCGGGTAATGGTCAGTTCCTGTTTTCCGTCCAGGGCAGTAATTCTGGTCTTTTGCTCCATATTGGTTATTGTTTAGATTGATAATTTTTCATTACGGTTTCCAGTTTATCAAACCGGTCTTCCCACATTTTACGGAAAGGCTCAATGAAGTCGGCCACTTCCTTTATTTTCCGGGGATTAAGCCGATAATAAATTTCCCTCCCGTTTTGCTCCTGTTCCAGCAATTCGCATTCGGTAAGTATTTGCAGGTGTTTTGAAACGGTCGGTCTGGCCGTATCAAAATTGGCTGCTATAGCTCCCGCCGTCATGGATTGAGAAGCCACTAATATTAATATTGCTCTCCTTGTCGGATCTGCAATGGCTTGAAATACATCTCTTCTTAAGTTCATTACGTAGCTGTTTGGTTGCAAATATATGTGTAGCCATTTAGCTACGCAAATTTTTAAAGCAAAAATTT
>JBEBXQ010000041.1:0-31912 GCA_040391535.1 Telluribacter sp.
ATACCTGTGACGCGTTTCCTGAAGCCAGGGACTGGCCACCCAGCCAGGCAGCCGAACCCGCCTGAACGGTATCCGCTCCCAGTCTGCCTGTGATCCCGCAACCGGGTATTTCTTTAAATGCATCCGGTTTTTGCAGAAATTTCCCATCTGACCTCAGATGACCGGCAAGCAACCGGCTTAACGGATGTGACGACTGTGACACCAGCGTTCTGACCAGATGGTTTTCTTCCTCTGTCAGCAATGTTCCTTCATACTCAACCACTGCCTCATCGGCCTTGGTAAGTGTTCCTGTTTTGTCAAAGACAATGGTATCCACCTTCGAAAGCCGTTCAATAGTATGTGCATTTTTAGGATAAAGCCTGTGCCTGCCGAACAAGGCCAGCATGTTACCATTGGTAAAAGTCGAAGACAACAGTAAAGCACAGGGACATGCCACCAGCAATACCGTAGCAAATGCATTGAAAGCGGTTGCAGCCTGTCCGTTCCATAGCCAGTAGCCCAATGTAATAAATGAGATAGTCAGCACAATGGAAGAGAAATAACGGTTGATACGTGAAGCCAGGGTCAGGTTCTGGTCTTCCTTATTACGGGAAAACGCGTCATTATTCCATAACTGGGTCAGGTGACTTTGTGAGACCTTATGCAACACCTTCAATGTAATTGCCGTGCCCGTCTGCCTGCCACCTGCATAAACGGTCTCCCCCCTCGAAATTTCCACCGGCACCGCTTCACCGGTAACAAAACTGTAATCAATAAATGCACTTTCACTTAACAGAACCGCATCTGCCGGAATCAATTCCTGATGACGGATCAGCATGATATCCTCTTTCTCCAGCTGATTTACAGGTTTGCGCACCTCCGTACCTTTTTCAAAAACGGTTACAGCAACCGGAAAATATGATTTATAATCACGGTCAAAAGAAATGGAAGCATACGTCTTGTCCTGAAAATACCGTCCGATAAGCATAAAGAACACAGCCCCAGCGAGCGAGTCAAAATAGCCGGGCCCGGTTTGGGTCATGATCTGGTAAAGGCTTGTTCCGAATACAGAAACAAAAGCCAGGGCAATAGGGGCATCAATATTAAGATAGCGGCCTTTCAATGCCCCCCATGCCGATACAAAAAACTCCGATGCACTGTAAAACAACACCGGCAGAATAAGCACAAGGTTCATAAGATTGAACATAATCCTCATACGCTGGTCTTCGGATGACTGGCCGAGATCGAGGTATTCCGGAAAGCTCAGCATCATAATATTTCCGAAGGCGAATCCCGCTATACCGATTTTGTATAAACGTTTTCTGTTCCATTTCTTTACAGGCTGTGTTTCAAGATCATTCAGGCTGATATAGGGCTCATACCCAATACTGGATAAAAGTGTGGCCAGTTCAGATAGTTTCAGCTCTGTGCTGTTAAAAGTCACACTTACCGTTTTTTCCGGAAAATTCACTACCGATCCCCTCACAGCCGGATTAAGACGGGCAAGACTCTCCAGCAGCCAGATACATGAACTGCAATGCATTTTGGGGATGGTCCACCTGATCCTGGACAAAGTACCATCCGTAAAATCAATCAGTTTTATGGCAGTAGCCGCATCATCCAGATAATCGAATTTTCCTTTGAAAAAGGATCCGGAAGGTGAAATTCCCTGGGTTCCATTGATAGTATAATAACGGCAAAGGTCATTTTCCTTTAATATATCATAAACTGTGGCGCACCCTTCACAGCAGAAATTATGCTCATCCTGAATGATCGTTTCCTCCTTGCAGTTTTCACCACAGTGGTAACAGACTGAAACAATATTTTCATCAAGGATCACATCTAAACTATCCATAAAATTCCGGTTAACAACTAAAATCACTTCCGTGTGACTTTATACAATTTCTTCTCAAGTACACGTCAAAAGTGTATGATTTATAATTTACTGGTAATGACGGCGGCTATCCAAAAAACTGATTTATATCATTTTTAAACAACGATTTCTGATACTCTTATATTTATGATGGTACGGGCCAATTTTACAAAAAATTATCCTATTAATCAATGATAAAATCAAACAATTATTTCTATACAAGAAAACTGCAAAAAACAATAAGCCTCATTTTTATGCACATCTGATGATCATCCAATAAAAAATCATTCAAAACGGGCACAATGCTATGATAACCCCAGCCATAGTTTTAAGCTCAGCCATAGTTTAGAGCCTTATCAGCTTTTCGCGGTTAAATTTACAGATATCTCCACATGGCTATCATACTATCATTCCCCTGCGCCTGAAAATAACCACGGAGTGGTGCAATGATTTCAGAAAGTGGAATGGCTATAGAAACAAAAAGGAGATAATGTTCATAAAAACCATGAAAGGCAGCTGTTTTCAGCCAATGGGCTTGCCCCTTACAAACGTGACCACAATCATTTATTCATATGATTAATCAATTTGTTTTAAACAAAATTCAATCGTATCTTTGTGACCATTATTGTAGGATACATGAATAAGAAAAAAGAAAAAATTACAGTGGATGTTTCCACGGAAGAAAAAATCAAAGATGCTGCCTGTAAGGTATTTACAAAGAAAGGATATGCAGCTACACGTACACGCGACATAGCTGAAGAAGCGGGCATTAACCTTGCATTGCTGAACTATTATTTCAGAAGTAAGGAGAAACTGTTCGCTATCATCATGACTGAACGTATGCAGAAATATTTCGGTACCATCCAGCCCATTATGTGTGACGAACAGACCTCCCTTGAATACAAGCTGGAGAAAATTGTCGAAAACTATACTGAAATATTATTGGCCAACCCGGATTTACCTATCTTCATCCTTAGTGAAATCAGGAATGATCCGGAAGCTTTTTATATTTCCCATCATCGTGAAATTATGAATGAATCATCTTTGGTGCGGCAGGTAAAAGAACGGAATCCGGAATTAAATCCTTATCATTTCCTTTTTAATTTACTTGGAATGACCATCTTCCCGTTTCTTTCTTTGCCTATATTTAAATTAGCCATGACTGAAGAATGTGATTTTAATGAGATGATCCGGGAAAGAAAGAAATTAATTCCTGAATGGGTAAAAGGTATGTTGTAGACATATCTTTTCTTTTATTTCAAATTTAATCAATTTTTTAAAACGAACAGATTAACTAATTGGTTAATATTGCAGTCTGGTATTCATAACCGTTTGGGCCGGGTATGGTTTATTGCTTACACAAAGACAGAAAAGAAAAAAGTGCTAAAGATCATTAATTAAATAAAAATACGAATATTTCAAGAATACAAAGCTATCAGCCATACATAGGATTTCGGTAAAAATAAAACCGGACATTAAATTAAAGTTAAAACAGATGATCAATTTAACGAAAATTTATTATTAGATTAATCCAATAATCACAAATATTTCACAATAGTCCATGTAATTATTTACTGATGACAAAAAATAAGTGTTCTTTTGTAAATTATTTTGTGATGATACGGGTTTGCAATAAAGACCGGCACCACCTAAGAAAGCATAGTGACAACAATAAATTATGGAGAATAAGCTTTATCAACGGGTTGCACAATTTAAAGATGCAGCCATAGCAAGAGAAAAAGGAATATATCCCTTTTTCAGGCCGATAGAATCAGGACAGGATAC
Source organism: Telluribacter sp. (assembly GCA_040391535.1). GTDB lineage: Bacteria > Bacteroidota > Bacteroidia > Cytophagales > Spirosomataceae > JBEBXQ01. The sequence continues at coordinate 3,638 of JBEBXQ010000041.1, forward strand.
AGAAGTTATCATTGATGGCAAGCCTGTTCTGATGTTTGGTTCAAACTCCTATCTCGGATTAACCAACCACCCCTACGTGATAGAAGCTGCCCAAAAAGCAGCACAAAAATATGGTACCGGATGTGCCGGATCACGTTTTCTCAACGGAACACTTGATATCCATATTGAACTGGAAAATCGTCTTGCCCGCTTTACCGGAAAAGAGTCTGCCATACTTTTCAGCACAGGATACCAGGCCAATCTGGGCGCTTTATCGTGCCTTACAGGCCGGCAGGATTATATTATTCTGGATGAAGCCAACCATGCATCCATCATAGACGGCAGCCGGTTATCATTCTCCAAAGTGATTAAATATGCGCATAATGACATGGCCGATTTGCGTAAAAAACTTACGCTTTTACCGGAAGAATCTGTCAAGCTTATTGCTACAGATGGTATTTTCAGTATGGAGGGTGACATTGTAAGATTACCTGAATTGTCAAAAATAGCAGAAGATTTCGGAGCGTCAATACTCGTGGATGATGCTCACAGCCTTGGGGTTATCGGTGAGAAGGGAGCAGGAACAGCTTCTCATTTCAATATGACAAATGATGTACAGCTGATTATGGGAACCTTCAGTAAGTCACTGGCTTCTCTGGGTGGCTTCATTGCCAGCAATGCTGAAGTTATTGAGTATCTGAAACACCGTGCGAGATCACTGATTTTCAGTGCAAGTATGACACCCATCACAGTAGCCAGTACCATTGCAGCACTTGATATTATTGAAAGTGAACCTCATCATATTGAACGGCTTTGGGCTAATACGCGCTACGCAAAAGACCTGCTGCTCGAAAATGGTTTTGATATCGGTAAAACCGAAAGCCCGATTCTGCCTATCTACATAAGAGACAACGATAAAACCTTCCTCATCACACGTATGTTGCAGGAAGACGGTGTATTTGTAAATCCGGTGGTAGCTCCGGCTGTAAAAGCAGAAGATACGCTGATCCGCTTTTCCCTGATGGCTACACATACTTTCGCTCAGATTGAGGAAGCCATTGACAAAATGACCCGGATTTATAAAAAAGTTTGCCCTGAAATATTAACAGCCTGACCTATGACCCGTATTGTACCGGTAGAAACATCCAGACAACTGAGCAGATTCATTGATTTTCCGCATGATTTATATGCAAACGATGAAAATTATGTTCCTGAATTGTTTGTCGGTCAGCGGGATATGCTTACGCCAGGAAAACATCCGTTCTATAATCATGCGGAAATAAAGCTTTTTCTGGCCTTTCAGGAAGATAAAACAGTGGGGAGAATAGCGGCTATTGTGAATCATAGTCACAATGAATTTACAGCGCGAAACGACGCATTTTTTGGTTTTTTTGATTGTGTTAATGACTATACTGTGGCGAAAGCCTTGTTTGATGAAGCTCTGGCATGGCTTAAATCGGGGGGATTTGATACGGTCATAGGACCGGTCAATTTCTCAACAAACGACAGTTGTGGTATTCTTCTGGAAGGATACGACAGCCCGCCGATTGCCATGATGCCCTATAACAAGCCTTATTACAATAGCCTTGTCCAGCAATATGGATTTACTAAAAAAACGGATCTGCTGGCTTATGAGCTGAATGTTGCTGGCAGTAATGACCGTTCGCTGAAACTGATGGAAACCCTGAAAGCAAGATTAGCTAAAAACGGGATTACGATCCGGCAGGTTAATCTGAAAGATTTCAAAAATGAAGCATTTAAAATCAGGGAGGTATATAATTCGGCCTGGGACAAAAACCTGGGATTTGTTCCTATGTCGAAAGAAGAGTTTGAACACCTTGCAAAGGAACTGAAAATGATCGTTGACCCGAAATTCTGTCTTGTGGCAGAGAAAGACGGGCAGTTCATCGGCTGGATCCTCGGGATTCCGGATATTAATCAGATCCTGATCAAAATTAAAAGAGGAAGACTCTTCCCCACCGGCTTGTTTAAACTACTTACCGGACGGAAAAACATTACAAGAATAAGGGTGATGACACTTGGAGTGCTGGAACCCTACCGTAAAATGGGAATTGAAGCCTGTCTGTATGCTTCGGTTATAAAAAACACCTTTGGAACCAAGGTTACCGGGGGAGAATGTTCATGGATGCTGGAAGATAATTACATGATGAATCATGCCATTGAACAGCTAAACGGAAAACTGTACAAAAAGTACAGGCTCTATGAAAAGGCCATATGAAAGGTAAAATACTGATAACAGGTGCCAACGGATTTGTGGGCTATCATTTGACAGAAGCGGCTCAGCAGGCTGGCTTTCTGATCGATGCTGCCGTAAGGAAAGGAAGTGATACCACCCTTCTGAACACCCTGACTTCACCTGGTATCCGATACGTTTACCCTGATTATTCATCAGTAGAAGCATTGACCTCTCTGGTAAGTGAGGGTGAATATGATTACATAATCCATGTTGCAGGTGCAACAAAAGCCGCTGACCTGGAAGGTTATAACAAGGTCAACGTAAATTATACCGTTAACCTCGCCAATGCGGCATTAACCCGTGGGCAGGCACTCAAACGTTTTGTTTTTATAAGCAGTCTGGCTGCTATCGGCCCGGTTGGTTACCAGCAACAAACACCGATTAATGAAAACACCATCCCCCGGCCCGTAACGTCTTATGGCAAAAGTAAGCTCATGGCCGAGCAGAAACTTTCCGCTATGGAACTGCTTCCACTGACTATTATCCGTCCGACCGCCGTTTACGGACCCGGTGAAAAGGATATTCTGGTATTATTCAAACTGTTTAACCGGGGGCTTGAAGCATATATCGGGAGGCAACCACAGATACTGAGCTTTGTTTATGTGAAAGATCTCGTTGCAGCCATCATCAGTGCACTGAAGACGGATGAAAAACAAAAGCTTTGTTATAATATTTCTGACGGAAAAGCCTACCAGCGTTACGACCTGGCTGATCATTTCAAAAATCTCACCGGTAAGAAAACCATCAGGCTCCATCTGCCGGAAACGTTCGTCAGGGCTCTTGCGACTGTACTTGGAGGTATATCAGCCATATCCGGCAAAACGTCCGTTCTGAACCGGGAAAAAATCAATGAACTGACAGCCCCGAACTGGAATTGCAGTATCACTGCAGCTGTAAATGAATTGGGCTATGTACCCAGGCATGACCTTTCATCGGGGATTTTAAAAACGATTCAGTGGTACAAACAAAACAATTGGCTTAACGATTAATAAGCCGTTGAACTAGAAAGCACAGACAATGAATGCCAATAAAAATTCGTTTGATTCAATTTTGGTCAAACTATTTAAACAACTTGATAAATCCCGTTTACAGATAGCCCTCATGCTTCTGTTATCGGCACTGGTAAGTACCGGGTACACCCAGAATGCCATTGTAAAAGGGGTAATAACAGATGCCCGAAGCGGAGAGACACTCCCGTTTGTGAGCATTCAGATTGCCGGTACTACTTTCGGGGATATTTCGGATGATGAAGGAAATTATGCCATTTCAATAGGGCCTGAACATAAAAAACTGATTTTTACTTATGTGGGTTATCAGACACAGGAAATTGAAGTTCAGCCCGGCAAAAATCAGGTGATTAATATTCAGCTCAATGTAGACGTCACTTTGCTGAACGAAGTGATTGTAAAATCAAAAGCACGGTACAGAAACCGGGAAAATCCGGCTGTTCAGCTGGTCAGAAAAGTAATTGAGCATAAAGAAGAAAACGAGGCTGCCAACAATGACTATGTTGAATATGAGCAGTATGAGAAAATTTCTTTCTCGATGAGCAACCTCTCTGATAAGTTTAAAGACAGAAATATTTTTAAGAATTACCAGTTCCTCTTTGTAGAGCAGGATTCTACGGATATCGGCGGCAAAAATATGCTTCCTGCCTATATGCATGAAAAAATATCGGATGTCTATTTCAGAAAAAGCCCTCATGTTACCAAACATTGGATAAAAGCAGAGAAAAAAGCCGAATTTGACCCCAAATTTGTAGATAACGAGGGACTGAGCTCTTATTTCAACAGGCTTTATGAAGATGTCAATATTTACCAGAATGACATTTCCATTGCTACCAATCTGTTGCTGAGCCCCATTGCAGGCACAGCTCCCACATTTTATAAATTTTATATCAGGGATACGATTAAAACCGCACAGCCCTGGTTAATTGAGCTTGGTTTTGTACCCCGTAATAAAGCCGATCTGCTGTTTCAGGGATCGCTGTTTGTTACACTGGATGGGAAATATGCTGTTCAGTATGCTTATCTCACCGTCCATAAAGACATTAATATCAACTTTATGCGTAACCTGGAGGCGACTATTGAGTTCAGGAAAAGTGAAGACGGAAGATATTATCCTGCCAGGACCAAACTGGGCATGGAGTTTTCATTAGGCAAAAAAGGTGGCGGACTGTACGGACAGCGGGTGGTAAACCTGAAAGATTACAAGATCAATATCTCACGGCCGGATAGTATTTACCGTGGACTTTATGAAGAGCTCCTGCCCATTGCGCGCAATCATACAAATGAAGATTACTGGCAACAGGCACGGCATGAGCCGCTGGAAGAAAATGAACTGAGTATTTATAAGAATATTGATACACTGCAAACCATCCCTTCTTTCCGCAGAACCATGTCCATTGCAACGTTGTTTCTGGCCGGGTATCAGACATTCAGCTGGGGGGAGATCGGTCCTGTGAATACTTTTTACAGTTTCAATCCTATCGAAGGCCTCCGGTTACGTTTCGGCGGAAGAACCACTACTGACCTCAGCAAGCGCTTCTATATGGAATCTTATGCAGCCTATGGCTTCAGGGATGAAAAATGGAAGTATTTTGTAAGCGGAACATTCTCTCTGAATAATAAATCGGTTTATAATTTCCCGCTTCATTATATCAGGTTAAGTTATCAGAAAGACACCAAAATTCCGGGGCAGGAGCTGCAGTTTGTACAGGAGGACAACTTCCTCTTATCATTCAAACGCGGCAATAACATGCGCTGGCTCTATAATGATATTTACAAAGCCGAATACGTCAGAGAATTCCCTAACAACTTTTCCTTTAAAATCGGCGGAACCAACTGGACTCAGCGCCCGACAGGTGTTCTTGAGTATAATGAAGTAACCGCAAACGGGAATGAAATCAAACCCTTGTCTGATATCACGACTACAGAAGTTAATTTCGAGTTAAGATATGCTCCAAAGGAGCAGTTTTATCAGGGGAAACTTTACCGGACACCCATCATTAACCGTCACCCGATTTATACACTCCGTTACAATGCAGGATTAAAAGGTGCATTTGGAGGAGAATACACGTATCATAACGTTTCAGGGAGCATCAGTAAACGCTTTTACCTGTCGCAGCTTGGCTTTGCCGATGTGGTGGGAGAAGGAGGCTATATTTTCGGAAACAATATCCCGTTTCCGTTGTTAAACATCCACCGGGCAAACCAGACGTATGCATACCAGCTTAACTCCTATAACATGATGAACTTCCTGGAGTTTGTGAGTGACCATTATGCAGCCCTGAATGTTCAGTATTATATGAATGGTTTTCTGTTTAATAAAATCCCTCTTTTCAAAAAATTGAAATGGCGTGAGGTATTCAGCTATAAAATGGTTTTCGGCGGATTAAGGGATGAGAACAATCCGGCATTCAAACAGGATGGAGCGATGTTATTTCCGGTTGATAACAACGGCGATCCGATAAGTTACACATTGAATAATAAGCCCTATGCTGAAGCCAGTGTAGGTATTGCCAATATATTTAAATTATTAAGAGTTGACCTGGTTAAAAGGCTGAATTACCTGGATAACCCCAATGTCGCCGAATGGGGTGTGAGGGCGAGGTTCAGGCTCGATTTTTAACCGGATTCAGAAGTACTATTAAATTCATTACCAAAATGGAATTTGCGATTATAGCAGCCGGAGAAGGTTCAAGACTGGCAAAAGAAGGATTCTCAAAACCTAAGCCACTGGTTAAAATCAGAGGAGAATTCATGATTGACCGTCTGATCAGGATCTTTTCCGAAAACGGAGCAACCCTGATCAGGGTGATTATTAATGAAGAATCGGTATTGTTACACAACCACCTGAAGGAAAGTGTATACCAGGTGCCGCTTCAGATTATTACCAAAACGACACCCAGTTCACTCCATAGCTTTTATGAAATTATAAAAAGTAAGGATAATCAGGAGGATATCTGCCTCACTACTACTGACACGGTCTTCAACCCTGATGAATTCAAAAGGTTTATTCAGGCTTTCCGGGAAAACAAAGATGCTGATGCCTTTATGGCGGCGACGTCCTATATTGACGATGAATCGCCGTTGTATATCAACGTCGACAATAATCTGAATATCCTGGCTTTTGAGGATGAGAGTGGTTCTCCTCTCATATCCGGCGGAATTTACTGCCTCAGGAAAAATGCACTGACTTATGGTGTCAAAGCAACCGAATCAGGCATGAACCGTATGCGTAATTTTCAGCGCGGACTTATTGAAGAAGGATTAAATGTTAAGGCCTACCCGTTTGAAAAAATTGTGGATGTAGATCACATGTCTGATATCGCCACCGCTGAATTCTTCCTGGAGGATCTGACACATAATATTTTATAAAATGAAAGCACTCGGTATTCACCGGAATAAAAAGTTCTCGCCTAACCATATCGGGAATGATGAAGCTATATTTCTGCTGACAGCTGACCAACTAAGGCAGCTGGGGGTAAACGTGACCATTTGCACCGAACAGGAATTTATGGAACTGGAAAAGGTGGATTATAAGTACATCTTCGCAATGGCCAGAAAGAAAAAGGTAGTCAAACGTCTGCAGCTGCTGGAAGATAGTGGCGCTATCGTGGTCAATTCCGGTTATGGGATTGAAAACTGCTACCGGACCAACATGACGCAGGGCCTTATCGGAAATGACATTCCGCATCCGAAATGTTTTATTGTGACAACCGATTACCAGGACAATGATGTTTTTGATCAGCTGCCCGGTAAAGGTTTCTGGATAAAAAGAGGTGACTTCCACGCCATTCATAAAGAGGATGTAACATTTGCAGGCTCGCGGGCCGAAGCTAAAGAAATTCTTAAAGAATATGCCCGCCGGAATATCCCTGACGCTGTCATTTCAGAACATTTACCAGGTGACCTGGTGAAGTTCTATGGTGTAAGAGGAACTGATTTTTTCTACTCGTTTTACCCTTACGATAACAATCATCATAAATACGCTGAATACGAAGCAATCAACGGCCGTTCCCATCATTACGCTTTCAGTCCCGATGAACTAAAGACGGTTGCTGATCTTGCAGCCAAAGCGCTGAAGGTTGATATTTACGGAGGTGACGCAATCGTGGGTAAAGACGGCAGTTTTCACATTATCGACCTGAACGACTGGCCAAGTTTCGCGCCATGCCGCGAACTGTCCGTTCCGTTTATCGCAGACAGAATCCATCAGTGTTTTGAAGCCACCCGCACGCCGGTCAGCGAATCTGCTCATATTCATTCTTAATACATTTTTCAATATTATCATGTCTGATATTTCTGCCGGTAAATCCAGTGCTGCCATTACGCTTGAAAATACGCTCAAATCAAATGATACCGAGGAAAAGATCGATATCTGGTTTTATCGTCCTTTAGGGTTTCAGGTGGCCAGATTTTGTGCCTGGGCCGGTATTACTCCAAATACGGTCACGATTATCAGTATCTTTTTCGGGGTCGCAGCCGGCATCCTTTTCTACTATCCTGAACTTTCGGTCAATGTGATAGGAATGGGATTGCTGATGTTTGCCAATCTGCTGGACAGTGCTGACGGACAGCTTGCCCGGATGACCAACAATAAAAGCCGCCTGGGGCGTATCCTCGATGGCGCGGCCGGAGACTTCTGGTTTATCGCTATTCACGTTGCCATTTGCCTTCGCAGCATGAACGAAGGGTGGACTGCCTTTATCTGGGTTTATGGTGTCGCTGCCGGGTTGTCCCATGTTGTGCAATCGGCCATGGCTGATTATTACCGTAATGTACACCTGTTCTTTATCAAAGGAAAGTCAGGCAGTGAGTTAGACAACAGCCATGACCTGCAGCAGGAATATGACCGGCTGACATGGACAGGGAACTTTGGAATGAAACTGGTAGCACGCATCTATCTCAACTACACAAAACAACAGGAGTTTTTCTCACCAAAATTGCAAAAACTGCTTCAGGTAATCCGGGCGAAATACCCGCATACGCTTCCTGAAAATCTTATTGATGATTTCAGGGCAATGAACAGGCCGCTGATGAAATACACCAATATTGTACAGTTCAATACCCGCGTTATATTCCTGTTTGTCTGGTTATTCATCGGTGAACCCTGGATTTACTTCTTTTTCGACATTTTCATTCTGAATCCCATCCTCATTTACATGGTCATACGGCAGGAAAAAGTCAGCAGCCATTTTCATAAAAAAATAACAGAAACAGATGAATACCCGGCTGTATAAAATCATCCTTTTCATTGTAGGGCTGCTTACCCTCGCCGTGATGGTAAACAGCCTGGGTTTAGATACCATTCTGGCAAATATGCAGTTGATGGGATACTGGTTTATTCCGGTTATCGGAAGCTGGTTACTCATTTACCTGTTCAATGCATGGGCTTTTTATGCCATCATTCATGAACCCGCTCTTCCTGAAACCAGACTGTCCTTCAGCTATGTGCTAAAACTCACGATAAGCGGGTATGCCATCAACTATATCACGCCGTTTGTAAGCCTGGGAGGAGAACCTTACCGGGTCATGGAACTTGAGAAAAAAATAGGACTGAAAAAAGCTACGTCTTCTGTGTTGCTATACGGATTGATGCACATGTTTTCCCACGTTATTTTCTGGCTGGCTTCCGTAGGGCTGATCATTGCATTTGTTCCGATGAATCAGGTAATTATGACAGGAAGCCTGATTCTGCTGGTAGTAGGTTCGGTGCTGATCTACTGGTTTATTAAGGTATACAAACAAGGTTTCACGGTAAGCACCATCAGAAGCCTCTCAAAAGTACCTTTCCTGAAAGCCCGGATGCAGAAACTGATGGAAGAAAAACAGGCATTTCTGGAAGGTACCGATCAGCAGATACGGGAACTCTATGCTGACCGCCGGCCTGTCTTTTATAAATCACTGGTACTGGAATTTATTGCAAGAGTAATAGGAAGCGCGGAAATTTACTATACAGCACTTGCCATTGGCCTGGATATGACCTGGATACAGGCATTGGTGGTCAGTTCGGGCTCTTCCCTCTTCGCCAACCTTATTTTCTTTTTCCCTATGCAACTGGGAACACGCGAAGGCGGCCTGGCTCTCGCATTGAAAAGCATTGGATTTGCAGGAACCCACGGGATTTTTATTGGTGTTATTACCCGTATCAGGGAGATTGTATGGATTATAATTGGCCTTGCACTGATGGATAAGGGACGACGTCATGGGCAACCTTTAAAAACAGAGACTGACAGCCCTGCTGTTATAAATTAAAGATTATGGTAAAAGGAATTATATTCGATTATGGCGGAACCCTGGACACGCACGGTATCCATTGGGCTAATGTCATCTGGGAAAAATACCAGAAGCACGGTGTAAAGCTGGAAAAGGATTTGTTTGGAGAAGCTTATATCTACGGAGAAAGAGCGCTGGCTCTCCAGCCTTTAGTGAAGCCGGAGCATAACTTTCACGATGTAATGCGGTTGAAAATAGCCCAGCAGTTTATATTTCTGAAAGAAAAAGGGGTAATATTGGATGAATCGCTCATTGAGAAAATTGCCTCTTCCTGCAATGATTTCGCGGATGAAAAAGTACGCGGTGCTATTCCCTTGCTTGAAAAACTATACGCCCGCTTTCCGTTGGTAATGGTATCTAATTTTTACGGGAATCTGGCTTCGGTTCTGACCACTTTCGGTATAAAGAAATACTTCAGCCACATTATTGAATCAGCAGTAGTGGGTGTCAGAAAGCCCAATGCGGCGATTTACCAGTTGGGTGTGGATGCAATCGGCTTACCGGCCGAATGTTGCGTGGTGGTAGGTGATTCATATTCAAAGGACATCATTCCGGCTAAGGCAACAGGTTGCCAGACTATCTGGATCAACGGACTGGGCTGGAATGACGCCCCACTTCATTCCGCATCCATAGCGGATCATGAAATACAGAACCTTAGTGAGGTTGAGGAAATAATCCGGAAAATAACTGTGTAAATAATTTTAACACTGTTATTTATATACAAATTATACAGAAATGACACAATTATTAGATATATGTACCATCGGCCACATTACGCTGGACAAAGTGGTTACAACAAAATCCACACGGTTTATGCCTGGTGGAACGTCCTATTATTTTTCAAAGGCATTGCGCAGTTTTGATGTTAACTATGCGCTCATTACTGCTGTAGGAAAAAATGAAGAAAATGTACTGGAAGAATTACAATCAGAAGCCATCAGGGTGTATGCCCTACCCAGCGAGCACTCTGTTTTCTTTGAAAATATTTACAGTGAAAATCAGAATCACCGTGATCAGAATGTTCTGCAGACAGCTGCACCGTTCAGGGTTGGTGACCTTCCCGAAATAAGTGCAGGATACTTTCATCTGGGTCCGTTGCTTGATGCTGATATCAATGCCGAACTGATCATTGAACTGGCTTCAAAAGGCCTTGTTTCCCTTGATGTACAGGGTTGTCTGCGGTATGTCAAAGACCGGAAAGTATATTATCACGACTGGCAGGAGAAAAGGATTGCACTACCCCATGTCCGGATCCTGAAAGCCAATGATTTTGAAATGGAAGCCATAACCGGTGAAAAAGATATATTTCACGGAGCCAGAGCACTGGCTGACATGGGCGTAAAAGAAGTGATTATTACATTGGGTGATAAAGGGTCTGTCATCTATGCCGACAGTGTTTTCTATTCAGTTCCTGCGTATGTTCCGAATGCCGTTACCGATGCGACCGGCTGTGGTGATACTTATATGGCTGGCTATCTTTATAAAAAAGCCAAAGGAGCGTCCATTGTTGAGGCGGGCCGGTTCGGAGCTGCAATGGCCACACTTAAAATTGAAAATTCGGGACCTTTCAGCGGAAATCTGAATGATGTAACCGAGGTAATTCAGAACCGCCAGGCGGTCTATTTTGATACGTCAAAAACGCCCGGACAGATACACACTATATGAAATATTTCGTCATGCTCATGATGCTGTTAATGGGCCAGCACCCGGGAATAGCAGGAGAAAAAAATGAAAATGATCTGCTGCCGATTGGCCAGTTTCCGGTACCCGAAAAGACAGATAAACTTCTGTTTTACATTCAGCGCGATCCGAATACAAATACGATTTGCTATGCTCTGAACGTGGATAACAATAATAAGCTTGATGAAAAAGAACCGGTTCATGTCTTCTGGATACGATATCCTGAGGGCGGCCAGCGAAAGGAACTGAATTATATCCAGCGGAAATTTGCCTATGGAATCAACAATAAAAAAATCGCAAAAGATCATTATTCTTTACAGTCTGTTGCCTATTCCAAATTGCCCCTTACCTTAAAGAAAGACAACAACGGTGACTTTCACGTATATACCAGAATTAATCAGAAAGAGTGCGTGGTGGAACGGATTTTCATCCGTATTGACGGAGGAACATTCTGGTCGCCTAACGTACTCTTTATCGAACTGAAAGGTACCGATCCCTCCACCGGAAAACAGGAAATTCAGCGCTTTAAGCCGTAATTTCCCGTGTGCTACCTGTTAACTGCATTGCATTGGCAGTGGTAATTTCCACAACCTCCTGCTTTGTCATCTGCCACAGGTCTGCCAGTCGTTGCGCAACAAGATCAATATAAGCCACTTCGTTACGTTTACCTCTGTAAGGGACAGGTGCCAGGTAAGGACTGTCTGTTTCCAGCACAATGTGCTGAGGTTCAATATGCGGAATAATTTTATCCAGCCCACCGTTTTTAAAGGTAATTACCCCTCCTATTCCCAGTTTAAACCCTAAATCAATAGCCTTTCCGGCATCATCCAGATCCCCGGAAAAGCAATGAAAAATACCTGTTAAACGGCTGTCTCCAATTTTTTCAATCAACTCTACAGTTTCCCTGAATGCATTACGGCTGTGAATATCGATCCAGAGCTGATGATCAAGTGCCCATTGACACTGGATTATAAATGCTTCCTTCTGTTGCTCCTGAAACGTTTTATCCCAATACAGATCCATCCCTATTTCACCAATGGCAATAAACGGGTATTTATTCAGATAACTTTCCAGCAGTTTCAGTTCCGATTCGAAATTTTCTTTCACATAACAGGGATGCAATCCCAGCATAGGCAGGCATTGTGACGGATACGCTTCATATAATTCAAGCATTCCCGGCAATGTTCCAGTATCGCAATTGGGCATCCATATCTGGCTTATTCCTTTTTTCCATGCTCTTTCCAGCATGTCGCCCCGATCCTCCTCATATTGCGGATCGTAAATATGAGCATGTGTTTCTATCATGAATTTTAAATCAAAAAATCAGGATTTTGGTTCCTTCAGCCTTAATACAATAATGCCCGAATTCCTTTTGGAGCTTCCTACATAGGCTGCCAGGGTTTGCTCACTCAGCACTACTTTCATCTCTTTTGAAGAGGCGTGGTACAGATAAGCCCTGTCTTTTATTTTTTTTACTATCCCCTGATGATTACAGTCAAGTCCTTCAATGGTTGATGTAATGCCGACAATATCACCGTCTTTCAGCATATGCTCAACAGACGATATTTTTGCGACCGGAATAAAATACCTTTCTCTGTTGCTGACAGCAGTTTCAGCATCCTTTAATTCACTCAGAATCGCATCAGACGTAATTCCTTTGTAAAGTTCCTTTTTGGAAGTCATAAAGTGAATGGGTTTATCCATCTTTACACCACCGCATTTCTTGGTGATATCCTCCAGTACTCCCCGTTTTTCATTCTCATGAGCCCAGTCTGTGAAATAATGAAGGCGCGAACCGTAGCCATCCACAACACCGTTTCTGTACCGTACACGGGTCAGTTCATCCTGAAACTGCTCAAAAGAATAGCCTGACTGTACAGACCTGGTTAATGCTACCAGATTCTCGACAAGCGTGGTACAATCAAAAGCATCAAACCGGCAGACCAATTGCTCGCCGCTTTCATTTTCCAGCGTATGTGCTACATACGGAATGCCTTTAAACTCCTGTGCTATCTGCAGCAAAACCGTTCCGCTGTTCCCTTTCAGGTCTTTACCGGTAACTTTCTCATATTGTTCCTTCAGGCCGTCGGTACTCTTAAAAGAGCAGATAATAAGCAGTGATAAAATTCCGGAAAGTACTTTTTTCATGATTTTCAGATCTGCATTAACTATTTTGGTCTTCCTTTTCTTTCTCCGTAACATTTTCAGCAATAAATATATTTTTCACCGGATAGAAAAATGCGGTCGCATTCTGGGAAAAAGCCCAAAGCAATGTCTGACTAAGGCTTTTTATATCACGCAAACCGGTATTTCTGGATTTTAATGCAAATAAAATGGATAACCCGAAACTGACTGTTACGTTAACAATACCGATACAGATAATTCCCAGAATACTGTTGATCCACCAATCAACCGGAATATTATTTTCAAGGCTGGCAAGGGCTACACCAAAACTACCCGAAGAAAAGGAAATATGCCGGATATCAAGTGGCAGACCGAAGGTCAGTCCGACAGCTCCTGTACAGCCCAGAAACACCCCCAATGCTATATTTCCGGAAATGCCACCGATATTACCTTCCAGATAATCCGCCACCTTTCTGAGTTTCTTCATGCCAAGGATCTGCCGCAGTGTAACACTGTGAAGCATTCTTTCAGATACGCCGTTATATATCCATTTATTCTGATAATACCCCGAAATAAGCCCCGAAACCATCAGATACACCCCCGCTATTGCGGCATGAGGTAATGCCAGGCTTTCCCACGGATTTAACTCTTCTATCATATGGATGGCCTTGGAATGATCTGCTATATGATGGCCTTTCATATAAAAATAAGCCCAGTCGACCATATAAGCCACCGGAAAAGCTAATGCTGCATTCCCTACGAGCGATATAAACTGACTCCTGATCAGCTGAATCAGCAGCCGGGTTGTATCCTTCAGCCAGTTCACATTTACTCCGTTATTACTTAAAGTGGAAGCAATTGTTGAGGCTGTCATAGCCGGTTGCTTGGTAGCAATGGTCAGATGCAGAATATGAATCAAAACAAACCCGGCAGCATAGTTAAGACTATAGAAAAATGCTTCCCAGAAAATCGGGAAATGCTGAAAATACAGTCTTGCTTTAAAATTACACAGGAAGGCCACAATTACACCTCCGCCCGCCGCTCTGTAAAACAGGTTCCAGTACTCTTTATCGGTCGTCGCGATATAGTGTTCCCCAGTCTTCGAGGTATTCTCCACCACTTTATAAGTAAGCGTGTGAAGATTGTCCGAAAAGTGCTTTTTCAGACTATACCTGGTATTTTCGGCATACACAAAGCGTTTAAACAACCTTACAATCCTGAGGAGCTGATCATGTCGCGACCTTGCCTGCAGTATATGAAGTAATTCTGATAACCGGTCAAGGTTCTTTTCCAGCTGACGGATGATGTAGGTCATTCTTAAGCTGATCCCGAATTCATCTTTATGCTTATGCAGATAACTGATCTGATCATGACACTGTCTGATCATCACCAGGATTTGCTTAAAATCGCTTTCCTTCGATGCCCTTGAATAGGAAGTATTGTGTAAAAGGTTTTCTACATATAAAGTCACTTCTCTGCTCAGGCCAAGAAACGGTGAATCAAGGTCGTCGGCACGGGGCATTTTGGAAACTACTTCCGGCTCTATACCCAGAGCGGCTGCACGGTGAGCAAGTACCTGCACTGAGTTCAGTGTTTCTTTCAACACGTGCCTCATTACCTGCTGGTCTCTTTTCCAGAAAAGACTGCGCAAAAAAATCACCCATTGCTCGTCAGAAATGGCATTAACCCACTCGTAATCATTTTTATTGGAGAAATAATGGTTCAGCTGCGTTCTTAATTCGTCTTTTTCCTCAACCGGTGGCAACAGTTTATAGCTAAGCTTTTTGGCCGCTTCTGAAAAAAAGCCTTCATTCGTACCTATTTCTGATTCGGTAAGCAAAGCGACGTACTTCGTATTAAAGAAAATCCCCACAATCTGATCAGCAAGATCCTTTTTGTCGGCCTGGTCATGAAGCGCGCCTGTCAGTACCTGAGCAAATGAATCAGCCGAAAATGATTTTGACTTCCAGCTATGACGAAGAAGCCCGATAATTTTATTTAGCGTATCTGTCCGGGGAGTATCATTCATTATCAGAAGAAATATTAATAGATCTGCTTACTTCATTACAATGATACAATTTTTTGCAGGTAAACAGAGAAGAGATAACCACAGAAATTATCTCATAATGTAATTTAAACAAAAAAGCTGCCCTGGTGAAGGACAGCTTCCATTTCGGAAAACCCTATTTATAGCTTTATATATCTAGGTAGCCGTTTAATTAGGCTAGTTTCACATTCACGGCATTAAGGCCTTTACGACCTTCTTGCAGATCAAATGTTACTGCGTCGTTCTCGTTAATTTCATCAACAAGTCCTGTTACGTGTACGAAGTAATCCTGACCTGTGTTTGTGTCCTTAATAAAACCATATCCTTTGGTTTCATTGAAGAACTTTACTGTTCCTTGATTCATAATAATGGATTGATAAAAAATTTGGTCAAAGATAAAGGGTAGATTTGGATTTTTTACATTAAATCTCAAAATATATTGGATATCTGCTAACTTATTTTCGAAAATTAACTTTCAATGCCTCCAGACAGCATTTTTAATTAACGGCTATTTTTAACAATAGTGAAGAATGCTGAAATTTTTCAAGTATTTCCACCTATCTTTGCAGCTTAGAAATCCGATCGAATGACTGAACGTATTTTAATCCTTGATTTTGGGTCACAATATACCCAACTTATAGCGCGACGGGTGCGTGAATTGAATGTTTACTGCGAAATTCACCCGTTTAATCATTTTCCAGACCTTTCCAGCGATGTGAAAGGCGTTATTCTTTCCGGTAGTCCATGCTCGGTACGTGACAGTGGCTCTCCCCGTCTGGATTTATCTCTGTTCAGGAAGAATGTACCCTTATTAGGTATTTGCTATGGTGCACAATTACTGACCCATGAGCTTGGTGGAGATGTGCAGCCTTCCTCACATCGTGAATATGGCAGGGCACGTCTGGAAATTAATGATAAAGATTCTTCCCTGCTCAACGACCTGTCGGTTTCGTCCCAGGTATGGATGTCACACGGTGATACGATTGTCAGAACGCCGGACAATTTCAATATCATTGCCTCTACCGAATCGGTCAGAGTTGCGGCATTCAAGGTAGAGGACGAATTGACTTATGGTATACAGTTTCATCCTGAAGTGACACACTCCGAACAGGGGAAACAATTGCTGTATAACTTCGTTGTCAATATCTGTCAATGCAAGCAGGAATGGACACCCAATTCTTTTGTCGAATCAACAGTAGATGCCCTGAAGCTGAAACTGGGTAACGACAAAGTAGTAATGGCCTTATCCGGAGGAGTGGATTCTACAGTAGCTGCTACTTTGGTACATAAAGCCGTTGGTGAGAATCTTTACTGCATTTTTGTCGATAATGGTCTGCTCCGGAAGGATGAATTTGAACAGGTATTGCATTCCTACCAGGATATGGGCCTGAATATCAAGGGAGTTGACGCTAAAGACCAGTTTTATAAAGCACTGAACGGCCTGACAGACCCTGAAGAGAAGCGTAAAGCGATCGGTAAGACTTTTATCGATGTATTTGACCAGGAAGCGCACCTTATTCAGGACGTTAAATGGCTGGGACAGGGCACTATTTATCCTGACGTAATTGAATCGGTTTCTGTAAACGGGCCTTCTGCTACCATAAAATCACACCACAATGTAGGTGGTTTGCCGGCACGTATGAACCTGAAAGTGGTGGAACCGCTGAATACATTGTTTAAGGACGAGGTGCGTGAAGTAGGCCGTATACTGAATATTGATAACAATATTCTTTCCCGTCATCCTTTCCCGGGGCCCGGGCTGGGAATAAGGATTCTGGGAGATATTACTGCTGAAAAAGTGAATATACTTCAGGAAGTGGATGCCATATTCATCGGACAGCTAAAGGAAAGTGGTTTATATAATACGATCTGGCAGGCAGGTGCCGTTTTACTGCCCATTTATACAGTGGGGGTAATGGGTGATGAACGTACATATGAAAGAGTAGTAGCTTTAAGAGCAGTTACTTCCGTAGATGGAATGACAGCCGACTGGGCTCACTTACCGCATGAATTCCTGGCTAAGGTTTCAAGTGATATTATCAACAAGGTGAAAGGTGTTAACCGTGTTGTTTATGATATTTCGTCTAAACCACCTGCAACGATAGAGTGGGAATAATTCATAAAAAAGGAAAATGCCTCTGAATTCCGGAGGCATTTTCCATATAGCTAAACTTTTCGCTTGCCTGTAATCAGGCTGATTACAAACAAAATCAGAAAAACGAAGAAAAGGATTTTGGCAATCCCTACAGCCGATCCGGCGATACCGCCAAAACCCAGTACACCTGCCACAATGGCAACAATCAGAAATATTACAGCCCATCTTAACATAATCTCTCAAGGTTAAATGATAGTTTCATTACTTAGTACTAATTGTGTAAAAAGAATGTACCATTGTACAATTCGGCTAACTATCTCATGCTGATTACTCCTTATCCTGATTTTTATACCCAAACAGGGAAATTTTCACCTCATATAAAATGACGATTTTATTGTCATAAAGCTTTTCATCAAACATTTATTGCAGTTTATCGTTGAATAAACCGACAGCATATATCCCGTTAAGTATTTATCATAACCGAAGTCATGTCAGCCATTACCAGAAAATATACTGTTTTCCTCGCTTTATCTTTATTCCTAAGCACATTTCAGTCCGTTTTGAGTCAGCAGTTTATTGGTCCTTCCACTATACATGACGGAGCCGGGCTATACTCAGTCTATCAGAATCCGGCGAATGTAGCGAATAACACCTTTAAATTCAGATTGCATGTCATAACGGCCGGAATGGATCTTAATAACAATTATGTCAAATACGCTGCTCCGTTTTCCATGCTTGATCTGGTCAGGGGAAAAAATGACCGTCCGCTCGACATGAATGACCTGATTGAAATTCAGCATAAAAATACGCCTCTCAAAAACGGAACGCTTTCCGGAGAGTTAAGAGGGCCTGCACTGGCCTTCAGGCTGGGACCCAAAACACAGATGGCCGTTATGAGCCGGATAAGAAGTGCTATACAGGTATCGGATGCATCGCCCGAATTCCTGACAGTGGTTCGTCTGGGCCTCGGAAATTATTCAAACTATATGCAAATGGGATTCGCAGCCCTGAATGCCGCCACGATTGACAATCAGTTCAAAACGGTAAGTCAGGCTTACTCTGAATGGTCTGTTTCCCTCGGGCATGCCTTGATAGATGATGGCCGGAACAGCATCAAGGCGGGTGTTGCAGTAAAACGTCTGTTTGCTTATGGCGGTGGATATATTCACAATAAAAATCTGCGGTATTCGATCAGGCAGGAAGAAGAAAACCCTGACCAGCTCTATATGAACATTGAAGACATACAGGCTGATGTTGCCTATGTTTCTAATCAGAATGATAAATTTTTAAGCTGGGCATGGTTATTTGGTAACCACGCACCCGGCAGCGGATGGGGAATGGATCTGGGCCTTACTTACGAATTCCGGGAAGATGAAACCAGCCGGCCAGGCCTTAAAATCGGTATTGCCATCACTGATATCGGTAATATCAATTACAATGGTTCCAATGTAAACCGGTACAGCATTAATGATCAGAATCAGACTATCAACGAAGAAACCTGGCGGTCCTACACCATTCCCATGGAAGGGGAAAGTGTATTCAGTAACCTTTCGAGAAAACTCACAGAAAATTTCAATCTGGTCAATGGTGTGGAGCAGCGTCCTTTTAAAATGGGCATTCCCACATCACTCAACCTTAATTTTGATGTCAGGGTCATCGGTTCATTATACCTGAGCGCAATTCACCAGAAAGGAATATTTAATAAAAACAACCTGAGCTGGCGGCAAACGGGCCTTACGGCCATTGTACCAAGACTGGAAGGTGATAAAGTTTCTGTTGCAGTACCGATTATGCGCCAGAACGGCGGAACGGGTGTGGGACTGACCATACGAATGGGACCACTGATGATCGGGTCCGATAACCTCACCGGCTTTTTTGCCCGCAACGGTTCAGCAAAAGCACAGGGTGTAAATGTATACGGCGGACTAAGTTTCGGAATTGGCCAGTGATATTTGCCGGAATTCGCTTAATTTGCAGTTAAATAAGTATTTTTCAACATTTATTCTTGATAATGACCACTCGATTTACGAAGATGGCCTGTCTGGCTTTATTTTGCTGCTTTGGTGTGTTCGCCAACGCTTCCGGGCAAAATAACTACTGGCAACAAAAAGCAGATTATGAAATGGCGATCGATTTTGATGTCACCACACATCGGTATACAGGTAGCCAGAAACTGAAATATACCAACAATTCTCCGGACACACTGACTAAAGTGTTTTACCATCTGTACCTGAACGCTTTTCAGCCGGGAAGCCAGATGGATGTCAGATCCCGTACCATTGCAGACCCTGACGCACGCGTAGGCGATCGTATCGCAAGCCTGTCGCAGGATGAAATCGGTTATCAGAAAATCAAATCTCTGACCCAGAACGGCAAAGCACTGAAGTACACCGAGCAGGGAACAATCCTGGAGGTTAGTCTGGATCAGCCTATATTACCCCGTACCACCCATGTTTTTGATATGGAGTTTGATGCTCAGGTTCCTCTGCAGATCAGAAGAACAGGACGCAACAGCAAGGAAGGCATAGACTATTCCATGTCACAGTGGTATCCCAAAATGAGTGAATATGATATCGAAGGCTGGCATGCCAATCCTTATATTGCCCGTGAATTCCATGGTGTGTGGGGGGACTTTGACGTTAAGATTTCTATTGATTCAAGGTATGTTGTCGGCGGGACAGGTTATCTGCAGAATGCCGATAAAATCGGCCACGGCTATTCAAAGAAAAAAATAACCCATAAAGAGGGTAGCAAGCTCACATGGCATTTCAAAGCACCCAATGTACACGATTTTGTATGGGCAGCTGATCCTGACTATAACCATGACATTGTCAGAGTAGATGATAATCTTGAATTGCATTTTTTCTATCAGAATGACTCCACCACCACCGCTACCTGGAAGGACCTGCAATCGTATGCCGTACAGTGCTTTCAGATTATGAATGCCCGGTATGGCAGGTATCCTTACAAACAATACTCATTTATCCAGGGCGGAGACGGCGGTATGGAATATCCTATGGCCACTCTAATTACCGGTAGCCGCAACCTGCGGGCATTGGTGAGTGTTTCAGTACATGAAGCTGTCCATAGCTGGTTTCAGTTGTTACTGGCTACCAACGAATCAAAATATCCATGGATGGATGAAGGATTCACGAACTATGCACAGGGAGAAGTAATGGCCGAATTGTTTCCGCCTAATCTTTCCCCTCATGCAGCCGCCTATTCGGCTTATCGCAATTTTGCCTTATCAGGCGATGAAGAGCCTATGACTACTCATGCCGACCACTATAATACCAACAAGGCCTACAGCATCGGCAGCTACATCAAAGGCTCGTTATTCCTGCCTCAATTGTCCTATATTATCGGTAAAGAGGCGGTGGATACCGGCATGAAACGCTATTTTAATGAATGGAAGTTTAAACACCCCACTCCTACTGATCTGAAACGAGTGATGGAGAAAGTATCGGGGATTGAGCTGGACTGGTATTTTGACAGCTGGATTGCCACCACCCAAACCATTGATTATGGTATTAAAGAAGTGAGTGCAACGGGCAGCAATACCCGCGTAATTCTGGAAAGAAACGGGCAAATGCCGATGCCTCTCGATGTAGTGGTGACCTATAAAGACGGTAGTCAGGAAAATTTCTACATCCCGCTGGAAATAATGCGTGGAGAGAAAAAAGAAAATCTGTATAAGAAAACGACCCTGCTTTCAGACTGGCCGTGGGTTTACACGCAATACGAGTTTGATATTGACAGGAGTTTAGATCAGATTGGTCAGATCAGGATAGATCCCAGCAACCGCATGGCCGATGTCTTCCCTGAAAACAACATCTATCCTGCCCTTCCGGATGAAACTCCGAGAATGAAAGGAGTGAGAAAATAAGGCTTACATCCACTGAAAAGAGGGCTGTCTGATGATTCAGGCGGCCCTTTTTTATCCCCGGATATTTTCATTTACCGATTATTTTATGTATAATGGGGTTGTCTGCACAAATTTCTAACCACTTCGACGCCTGAAGGCATAGTTTTTTTTCTCACAAAACCACAAAGCAGCATTAATTTAATGGAATGCCCGTCAACGTTAGAAAAATCATATTATGAGCAAAACTATTATTGTTTCGAATCGCTTACCCGTCAGAATTTCCCATGAAAACGATCAGCTTGAAGTACAGGTGAGCGAAGGTGGGTTAGCTACCGGTCTGGGTTCTATCTATAAAACCGGTGATAACATCTGGATCGGATGGCCTGGTGTCGAGATTCAGGAAGAAATGAAGAGTAAAGTCACCGCTTTACTACAGAAGGAAAAGCTGTTTCCGGTCTATCTTAACGAAGAGGAAATCCTCAACTACTATGAAGGTTTCTCAAATGAGGTACTGTGGCCCATTTGCCATTATATGTCTACGTATGCTCAGTTTGAACAAATTTACTGGGACTATTATAAAAGTGTGAATGAGAAATTCAAAGATGAAGTCTTAAAAGTGGCGAATCCGGGGGATACGATCTGGATCCATGACTATCAGCTACTGTTACTTCCGCAACTGATCCGTCAGGAGTTGCCCGACATATCCATCGCCTTTTTTCAGCACATTCCGTTTCCTTCTTTTGAAATTTTCAGATTGATTCCCTGGCGTACGGAAATTATCGCAGGTATGCTTGGAGCCGATTTACTTGGTTTCCATACTTATGATGACGTACGGCATTATATCAGCTCAGCCTCCCACCTCCTGCATGTTTCCGGACAAGGGAACAAGATGATTAACCGGGGCAGGGAAATTGTCGTAGATGCCTTTCCTATGGGTATTGACGCTAAGAAATATCAGGATCTTGCCAACAGCGAGAAAGTCCGGCAACAATATCAGGAATACGAACCGATGTTTCAGGATATGAAGGTGATCCTTTCTATTGACAGACTTGACTATAGCAAAGGAATCATCCAGCGACTTAACGCCATAGAAATGATACTGACAAGACATCCGGAATATATAGAGAATATCATTCTGGTAATGATTGTTGTTCCCTCCCGCGATACCATTCCCCAATACAAGGAACTAAAGGACGAAATTGATAAAATAGTAGGGAACATTAACGCCCGTTTCCGTACCGCTTCATGGCATCCTGTTCAGTATTTTTACCGCTCCTTTCCTATCGAAACACTATCTGCTCTTTATTCAAGGGCTGATATCGGACTGGTTACGCCCATGCGCGACGGCATGAATCTGGTCAGTAAAGAGTTTATCGCCAGCAGAAGATCCGAAAACGGCGTATTGATTCTAAGCGAAATGGCCGGAGCTTCCAAAGAACTTACAGAGGCTCTGATTATCAATCCTAACAGTGTGGGTGAGGTATATGAAGCTATTCTGCAAGCTTTACAAATGCCGGAAGAAGAACAAAAGACAAGGATGCGGGCACTCTCAGCTACCGTCAGAAAATTTGATATATTCCATTGGGTAAAAATATTTATGAGTCAGTTACAGCAAATCAAAGAAGCACAACAAATGAATGAAACGAAAGTTGTTAACCGTAAAACCTCTGAATTACTGATAAAAGAACTTCAAACTGCTGAAAAAAGGGTATTCTTTCTCGACTATGACGGGACACTGGTGGGTTTCAATAATGAAATTGATAAAGCCTTACCTGATGCTTCACTGTACGATTTACTTAAAAAGCTTACTAATCAGAAAAAAAACAAAGTAGTGATTATCAGTGGGCGAAACCACGAAACACTCGAAAAATGGTTCGGGGATTTCCCGGTGGACATGATTGCCGAACACGGGGCATGGAAACGCATTTACGGTAATAAATGGGAAGTAATTCCCGGATTGTCAGATGCATGGAAAGAAACGGTCAGGCCCATGCTGGAATCGTATTCTGACCGGACACCCGGTTCATTTATTGAGGAAAAAAACTATTCGCTTGCCTGGCATTACAGAAAAGTCGACAAAGACCTCGGAGAGCAGCGCGCAGGAGAACTGAGCAATAACCTGACTTACCTCACGCGCGAAACAGGTTTGCAGATTTTACCTGGTAATAAAGTCCTTGAAATTAAAAGTGTTGAAGTGAATAAAGGGAAAGCGGCCTTAAGCTATCTGCAGGACAAGAACTTTGATTTTATCCTGGCTATTGGTGATGATCATACCGATGAAGACATTTTCACCAGCCTGCCCGCATATGCGACCAGTATTAAGGTAGGAAGCCGTCTCACCGCTGCCGATTATTATTTAAAGAATGTTGAAGACGTAAGGGGGTTTCTGGAGAAGTTTGTTGAATAATAACCTGCCGGGCATTCGGCCAACGATTATCTTCCTGTAAAACGAATGAGACCGGTAGCAGCGTTACCGGTCTCATTCGTTTAGTGGCATAAGCCCGCAAAAATGGAATACCAACCTAAATGACCATTATAAGTACAACGGCCTGTTGAGTTTTGTGGAAATGCGGTGTGCCGCGTTCATCAGCCCTACATGACTGTACGCCTGTGGAAAATTTCCCCACTGGCTGCCGTTCAGCTCATCTACATCTTCACTGAAAAGCTTGAGATGATTGGAATAATCCATCAGTTTTTCAAATTGTTTGATGGCATCATTCAACCGTCCCACACACGCCAGCGCCTCAATATACCAGAAAGCGCAAATCAGAAAAGTGGTTTCGGGTTTCCCGAAATCATCTTTATGAAGGTACCTGTAGAATAACCCGTTGGGTGTTTTTAATTCCGCTTCAAGGGCTGAAAGATGATCTCTGGCCCTTTCTGAAGCCGGATCGAGGTAATTCATCATGATCAGCTGCAAGGTACTTGCGTCAAGGTACGGACTGCCAACGGCATGTGTATATACTTTCCGTTCAGGATCATAACAGGCCTCAATATGCGCCGCAGCTTTTTCCATAAGCATGAGTGCCTTTTCTTCCAGTTCCTTATGCTGAATACTGTGTGCAATTTTTGCGGCTGCTTTACAACCCGCCCATTGAAAAAGATTGCTGTAACAATGGGTGTAAGCACTGTTCCTGAATTCCCATATCCCGGCGTCCTTTTCATCAATCGTAAACTCAATCCTGTTTAAAGCAACTTCAACCATATGAGCCGAATCCTTCCGTTCCGTAAAAATAAACCGGTGATCGCTGTAAAGCGGTAATAAGGTAATCAGCGCCTGGCCATAAATGTCGTTCTGAATATGCTCGTAAGCCTGATTCCCTATTCTTACAGGCCCATTGCCCATATAGCCCGCAAGGTGATCAGCCGTCTCTTCTACCAGATTCTTCTGGCGTGTAATGCTGTATAACGGCTGAAACCTCA
This sequence comes from Telluribacter sp., assembly GCA_040391535.1. Taxonomy (GTDB): domain Bacteria; phylum Bacteroidota; class Bacteroidia; order Cytophagales; family Spirosomataceae; genus JBEBXQ01. The sequence goes on from JBEBXQ010000041.1 coordinate 28,388, forward strand.
GCCCTTCTTCGAAAGAAATATCGTTTATATATTCAAAGTACTTCTCGGTTTCTTCAAAATGCCCGATATGGTGCAGTGAATTAATGATGTAATACGTATCCCTCAGCCAGCAAAACCGGTAGTCCCAGTTTCTGCCGCTTCCCGGAAACTCAGGCAGGCTGGTTGTGCTAGCTGCAATAATAGCACCGGTGTCTTCATACTGGTGAATTTTCAGCGCCAGAGCCGACCGGATGACATATTCCTGATAAAACTCTCCGATTGATGAGTGTTTTATCCAGGTTCTCCAGTATTGCTTGGTACGTGTCAGAAAATTTTCCGCCACAACTTCTAAAGGCGCTTCCAACGGATTTCCATAGGTAAGCACCAGATACTTGGTTGATTTCAGCACAAAGTACTGATCTTCCAGAATATAAGAAACGGATACATTGGTAGTTAATCTCACTCTTTCCCCTCCTCCGTCATACTCAATGTGATTGCTCCCTCTGACCGGTACCAGGGTGGTTTTGCCATAATCATACTTGGGCAGGCAGGTCACGCGAATATGAGGATTACCTTCCAAAGGTTCGATTTTCCTGATCAGCATAAGAGGTTTAAAATAACGGTCATGTTCCCTGAAACGGGGAGCAAAATCCGTAATACGGTATTTACCGTCTTCACTGATTACCTCCGTACATAAGATATTTGTATTTTCCAGATAATATTGTTTCGACTCAAACGGACCGGATGGCCTCACAGAAAGTTCTCCTCCTTTTGCATCGTCAAGCATTCCGCCAAAAACGAATGAGCTGTCAAATTTAGGCCAGCAAAGCCATGATATGTTGGTATTCAGATGAACGTGTGCGATATATGAACAATTTCCGATGATGCCTGTCTGATAAGTATGTTTTTCCATAATTTGTTGGTTTCCTTAATTTAATAACAGGATTAAGTCCAGGATTTCCCTGTTGTGACGTTCTGATTGAAGCGAGCTTGCTACTATAGCTCAAACTATTTAAAATATTCTGTACTTCCTAACACTTTTACAATAAAAGACCCCTGAATTCCGAAGAAGTGAACCTGTATCATAACCTGTAATATCTATGCCAGAAGGGGCAATTACCATCAAAAAAACGAACAGGTTCATTCCATTACCTCCATTACCGAAGACATTTCATAAAACCACCAGGCCCTATTCTGTAAAAATAACTATTCTAAGAAAGTACAAGTGGCTATCAGACAGACGCCTGCAACCTGATGTACATCAATAACGTTTCTCTTTTCAATATAAATTTTTCAGTAATTCATTTTGTTTTACTATTTTTATTCTATATTTGTAGAACAAAGAAAACTAATGTAGAGCATGATAAGTTTATCAAAAGCAGAAGAGCAGATTATGGAATACCTCTGGCAGGGGAAAAAATTGTTTCTGAAGGATTTACTCGACCATTTCCCCGATCCCAAACCGGCACCGACCACTTTGGTTACACAGCTGAAAAGAATGCTGGACAAAAAGGTAATTTCTTTTAAGACTTACGGAAATTCACGGGAATACTTTCCGCTGATTACCAAAGAAGCCTATTTTACTAATCATTTTGATCATCTCATCAAAGGCTTCTTTAATAATTCAGCCCTGCAGTTTGCATCCTTCTTTGCGCAAAACAGCAATTTGAGCCAGGATGAGCTTCAGAAATTGCGCCATATAGTCGATCAACAGATTCAGGAACAAGACCATGGAAACGATAATCATTAAGAGCATTGTATGCTCAGGGATCGTATGGCTTTTTTATACGTTGTTTCTGGAAAAGGGAAAACGGCATCATTTCAACCGGTTTTATCTCCTTCTTTCTCCTGTTGCAGCCTTCGTGGTCCCCTTTCTTTCCCTGCCCTTTTCCGGGAATATTTTTCATTTTATTTCTGATTGGCTGCCAGGACTATTTCAATCGCCGCAAGCGGAGCATATACAGGGTCAGGCTGCCACGGCGCAAACAGATGTAATCTCCTGGTTGCTGTTGCTATACACGTTCATCACTACGCTGTTCATGATCCGGTACCTGAAAGGAATAACCGGAATGCTCCGGCTCCGGAATCAGCATGAAAAAATAAAATCGGCATCGTTTACCTATGTTCTCCTGCCGGGTAATCACACCGCGTTTTCATTTCTGAATTACCTGTTTTGCAGTAAGACCGAATACCTGAATAACAATCTTTCAAAGGCAGTACTGATCCACGAAAAGGTTCATATCGAACAACGGCATACCTGGGATATTCTGCTGATTGAATTTATTCAGGTCATCTGGTGGTTCAATCCGTTTATCGTCCCTATTAAAAAATCCATCCGCCTGAACCATGAATTTCTGGCCGACAGCCAGGCCAGCCTTGCATTTGAAACCATACCGGAATACCAGCACCTTCTTTTGAATCACCTTTCACAGAGCAATCATTTTTTAACCAGTGGCTTTAATTATTCGCAAACCAAAAAAAGAATCATGATGATGAACAAGAAAGAAAATTTCAGAAAATCGGCCGGCAGTATCCTGTTGGTTATTCCTTTTGCAGTACTGGTTTTATTCAGTTTTGCCGAAGCAAACAAACAGGAAGTTTTACCACCGCCGCCACCGGAAGAGTTAAAAGTACCTCCTGTACCAGCCGTACAGGATAATAAAATTCCGCCGCCACCTCCGCCTGTAGAGATTATGGCACCGCTGCCGGCTGCAGATGCTGTTGAGCCGCAGTTGCCCCTAGATCCGGTTGCTCCTGTACCGGCCGGTGAATTACCGCCTCCTCCGCCACCCGTAGAAGCGGAGGCCGGTAGTAACCATCAATATCAGCCGGAGCAGGAAACAAACACCGGAAATCGTATTTTACTGCAATGGAATTACCTTTTGAATAAACCATCCGGCGTATGTTAACCCCACCTTCCGATCAAAATATTGTATAATGATCCATTAATTATGCAACAGATATTTCAGTAATAAGGCGGATATTTGGGAATTCAAAATAATGATTTGCCTTGTCAGGATTGACTTCCCGGCAAGGCATTTATGCTCTCATTAAATACTGTATTATGAAAACGATAATCATTAAACCAGCCCTGGCTGTTTGGGGTATTCTTCTGATGACCTCGTGTAGTCAACAACACGAAACAGGTTCTTCAACCCATACAGAAAATACACCTGCAGCACATCATCAAACTTTAACCGGGGGAATCAGCGCTGAACAGCCATACAAGGTCGGGGATCATATTCCTGCAAATCAGGTGTGCATGGTGAATAATGCCTATATGGCCAAAGATCAGTTTGAAGTACCCTTTGAAGGAAAAACCTATTACGGTTGCTGCCAGATGTGTGTGGAACGTATTCCAAAAGATGAAGCAGCCAGAATTGCCGTCGATCAGTTCACTTCAGAAAAAGTAGACAAAGCACTGGCTTATATCGTTCTCTCAGGAGAAAATGGCGAGGTTGCTTATTTCAGTAATGAAGACACCTATCGTCTTTCAGCAGAATAAGAGAAAGCATCCGGTTCAGAACTACTCCCGTTTACTGCGGA